>NZ_JBEXIL010000006.1:47295-183865 GCF_040608555.1 Micromonospora sp. NPDC005172 | reverse complement strand
GCTATTCCTAACTCACGGGGTGGGCCGGTCTCTTGACGTGCCCGCGCGGGGGGCCGGGGGCGCTTCTATATTTATTTTGTTGCCAGCCGTATCGGCGTGTCGAGGCAACAACTTCATGATCGACGGAAGGTCCACCGCAGAGGGGGTCAGATCAGGCGGAGCTGGCGGTCCTTGGGGCGGCGGGGTTCGGTCTCGCCGAACCGCTCGAACAGGCCCGGGTCGACAGCGGTGAGGAACGGCGAGGGTGTGCAGTCGCGCTCCTTGCCGTGGCGGCTCCGGCGGGCGGCGTGACTGACGTACAGGCGGTCCTGGGCCCGGGTCAGGCCGACGAAGAAGAGTCGGCGCTCCTCGGCGACGGCGTCCTCGTCGGGCGTCGAACCGGGCCAGCGCAGCGGCAGCAGCCCGTCCTCGACGCCGACCAGGAACACCACCGGGAATTCGAGGCCCTTCGCGGCGTGCAGCGTCAGCAGGGTGACCGCCTCCGCACGCGGGTCGAGCGCGTCCACCTCGGCGCCGGTGCCCAACTGCGACAGGAACGCCTCCACGTCGTCGCCGCAGCGCTGCGCCAGCGGGGTCAGCAGGTCCACCGCGGAGCGGACGTCCTCGGGACGGACGGCGCCACCCGTGCCGTCCAGGGTGGGCACCGCGAACCGCTCGGCGACCACCTGGCCGGCCAGCCGTACCCGGGCCGCCAGCGACCCGGCCAACCCGTCGGCGTGCCGCAGCTCGCGAGCGATCACCGCCACCCCCGGCCGGTCCCGCAGCCGGTCGTGCGAGCGCTTCTGCACGGGGATGTTGGCCCGGGTCAGGGCGTCCACGATCGGGGCGGCCTGCGCGTCGGTGCGGTACAGCACGGCGATGTCGGAGAACGACAGCGTCGTGGACCGGCCGTCGATCCGACCCGAGTCGAGGGATCGGTGGGACAGCCCGCCGACCAGTTCGTCGACCGTCCGGACCACGAAGTCGGCTTCGTCGGCCACGGACGACGCCGGGTACCGGCCGACCAGCGGTGCCTCCGGGTCGAGCCGTGCCGGATCCAGTCGCCGACCCTGGACCAGCGACGACGGCGCGATGGCCTGCACGGCGGCCGCCAGAATCGGCGCCGACGAGCGGTAGTTGCGGTTGAGCCGGACGAGACGGGCGTCCGTGAAGTCCTGTGAGAAGCGCAGGAAGTAGCCGACGTCGGCACCCCGGAAGGAGTAGATCGCCTGATCCGGGTCACCGATGGCGCAGAGGTTGCCGTCGGCGGGGCTGAGTAGCCGCAGCAGCTCGTACTGCACCGCGTCGACGTCCTGGTACTCGTCGACGAAGATCCACCGCCAGCGGTCCCGGTACCGCTCGACCAGCTTCCGGTCGGTTCGCAACAGCTCCACCGGGACGCTCACCAGCTCGTCCAGGTCGACCAGGTCCTGCTTGCGCAGCAGCGCCGTGTAGCCGGCGAGATCGTCGCCGGCCTCCGACCTCGCCGCCGCCCGCTCGGCGTCGTCGGCGATCCGGAAACCGGCCGGAAGGCCCGCCGCGTCGGCGTTCTCCCGCAGGATGGTCAGCCCCAACGCGTGGAACGTGCCCACGGTGACGTCCTCGGCGACCGGGCCGAGCAGCCCGTCGAGGCGGTGCTGTAACTCCTCGGCCGCGCGGCGGGTGAACGTGATCGCGAGGCAGTGCTCGGGAAAGACGTTCAGCTCCGCGCAGAGGTACGCGATCCGGTGGGTCAACGTCCGGGTCTTGCCGGTGCCCGGGCCGGCCACGATGAGCAGCGGTCCGCCGGGAGCGGACGCCGCCACCCGCTGCATGGCGTCCAGCCGGTCCAGCAGGCCGGTGCCGACCTCCTCCATGCCGGAGAGCATCGGCTCGAACGGTTCGTGCGGTGACGGCGGCGGCGCGATCGGTGGCGCGGGAGGCGGGGCCGGCTTGCGCTTCGGCTCCGCCTTGGCCGCCGCCGGGCGCTTGGCCGTCGCGCGAGCCGCCGGCTCCGTCGGCCGTCGTTGCGCCGGCACGGGTACGTCGAACAGCGTCTCCTGTGCCGTGCCCGCACCCAACTCCGCAGGATCGAACAGCGTGATCACCCCGTATTCGCCGTCGTACCCCGGAACCCGGCGTACGTCGCCCTGCCGTAGCCGCCCGATGCCCTCGGCGAGCAGTTCACCGCCGGTCTGCGCGATGTCGGACAACGGCGTCGTCGTCAGGATCTCCAACTCGGGGCCGAGTGCGGCGAGCAGCTCGTTGAGTCGCCCCTCGACCTTCTTCGACCGGGCGCCCACCTTGTTGATCTCGCCAAGGATCTCGGCGAGCGGCACCAGGTGGGTGACGTCCCGGGCGTGTGCCGGCCGGTGCCCTTCGGCTCGGTCGGCCAGCTCCTCGATGCGGCTGAGGACACCCACGGTGAGCGGCTTGCCGCACTCCGGGCAGAGCCCTCCAGCGGCCCTCGTCCGTTCCGGCGACCAGGTGACTCCGCACAGTCGGTGCCCGTCCGCGTGGTACTTGCCCTCTTCCGGAAAGAACTCGATGGTTCCGGCAAGGCCGCCGCCGGTGCGCAGGGCCTCGCGGATGGCGAAGTAGTTCCGCTCGGCGGTCAGCACGGTCGCCTCCCGGCCGAGAGCCGGCGGCGAGTGCGCGTCCGAGTTGGAGACGAGTTGGTAGCCGTCCAGACTGCCGACCCGCCAGTTCATCGCCGGGTCGGACGAGAGGCCGGTCTCCACGGCGAAGATGTGGTCGGCCAGGTCCGCGTAGCAGTCGGCGATCGCGTCGAAGCCGGACTTCGAGCCCAGTGCGGAGAACCACGGCGTCCAGATGTGCGCCGGCACGAGGTAACCGTCCGGACTGGCTTCCAGGGTGATCTCCAACAGGTCCCGCGAGTCCAGACCGAGGATCGGCCGGCCGTCGGAGCCCAGGTTGCCGATCCGGCCGAGAGCGGTGTTGAAGCGGGCCACCGCCTCCAGGTCGGGCAGGTAGATCAGGTGGTGCACCTTGCGGGTGCGGTCGTCCCGCTTGTAGATCGTGGAGATCTCCACGCTCAGCATGAACCGGATCGCGTCCGCGTCGGTCGTGCCGGCGAGTCGTGGCGGCAGCCGGCGGGCGATGTCGCGCTCCGCCTCCGGGTCGAGCCGGTAGAGCCCCGGCTCGGCCGGCCGCAGCGTCTCGACCAGGTGGTCGTACCAGGCGGGGTGGGTGAAATCGCCGGTGCCGAGCAGCGCGATGCCCTTGCGCCGCGCCCACCAACCCAGGGTCGGCAGGGTCAGGTCGCGGCTGCACGCGCGCGAGTACTTCGAGTGGATGTGCAGGTCCGCGACGAAGGGAGGGAGGCCACCGGGGGGTACGGCGCTGAACGGAGGCACGCCGCATCCTGTCACGCCCGCCACGCGGCCCGCCTTCCGCCACGCGCGGACGTGACGTCCGCTATGCCGAGCGCAACTCCACGAGGCTGATCTGCGGCTCGGCCCCCACCCGCACGGGCGGACCCCAGAAACCGGCGCCGTTGGTCACGTAGACCTTGGTGCCGTCGACCTCACCGAGGCCGCTGACCACCGGCTGCTCAAGCTTGACGACCAGGTTGAACGGCACCACCTGGCCGCCGTGCGTGTGCCCGGAGAGTTGCAGGTCGACGCCGTAGCGGGCCGCCTGCTTCGCGGCGAGGGGTTGGTGCGCGAGCAGGACGACCGGACGGTTCGGGTCGCGGTCACCGAGGGCGGCCTCGAAGTCCGGTCCGGCGGCCAGGCCGGTGCCCTTGGGGTCCGCGTTCAGGTCGTTGACGCCGGCCAGGTCGAGCACACCGCCCCGGGCCTGGATCTCCTGCCGACGGTTCTGTAGCACCCGCAGGCCCAGCCGGTCCACCTCCTGGACCCACTCCTCGACCCCGGAGTAGTACTCGTGGTTACCGGTGACGAAGAAGTTGCCGTACCGGGAGCGCAGGTCCCGCAGCGGGGCGGCGGCCGGGCCCAACTCGGCGACCGAGCCGTCGACCAGATCGCCGACGACCGCGACCAGGTCCGCGTCGAGGCGGTTGATCGCGGCGACGATCCGTTCGGTGTGCGCCCGGCCCCGCAGGGGGCCCAGGTGGATGTCGGAGACGGTGGCGATACGCAGGCCGTCCATGCTGCGGGGAAGCTTCGCCAGGGGGATCTGCACCCGGTCGAGGTGGGGCGGACCGAGCGCCGTGCGGACGCCGTACCCCGTGATGCCGGTGGCGGTGAGACCGGCGAAGATGGCCGCCCCGCGGGCCAGCAGCAGGCGGCGGCCCGGGTCGTGGTCCGGTGCCGCTACCGCGCCGCTGACCGGCGGATCGGCGGGCCCGGCGGCTCCGACCAGCACCGGCTCGGGCGCGGCGGCGGTCGGCTCGGCGGCGGTCACCCGGCGGCGCAGCACCAGCCGCGCGACAAGCATCGGCACTTCCAGCACGACCAGCATGACCAGCAGGTAGAACATGACGGCGAGCCACAGGTAGCCCGGCCAGGCGAGCCAGTAGAAGCCGGCCTGCGTCCCGACGAGGGTGGCCGGTACGAGAACCGCCAGCACGAGGGCGGCGATCCCGCCGACCCGCCGCCAGCGACCCGGCGTGGTGGTGTCCCGGATCAGACGCTTCCACAGGTAGAGGTGGATCAGGCCGGTGACCAGCGCCAGGACGCCCATGAACCCCAGAACCGCCAACATGTGCGCCCCCCTCAGCCGCCCGCGAACGGCGGCAGGACATCGATCGTGGCCCCGCTCGGCAGGGGTGCCCGACGATCATGGCAGGTGACGCCGTCCACGAGGAAACTGGCCACGCGCAGTACGGCGGCGAGACGGTCGCCGTGCCGCTGGGCCAGCTCGGCGGTCAGGTCGTCGAGTGACCGGCCGGCGGGGGTGACCTCCTCGGACCGGCCGGCGGCGGCGCGCGCCCCCGCGAAGTAGCGGACGGTCAACGGCCTCGGCTCCACGGATCAGCCCCCGATCGCGGACATCGGCCGGGTCGGCTGGAGGAAGGTGGGATCGTCGATGCCGTGGCCGGCGCGTTTGCCCCACATCGCGGTGCGCCACCGCCGCGCCAACTCGTCGTCGGTGGTGCCGTTGCGCAGCGCCGCCCGCAGGTCGGACTCCTCGGTGGCGAACAGGCAGGCGCGGACCTGACCGTCGGCGGTCAGCCGGGTCCGGTCGCAGTCGCCGCAGAAGGGCCTGGTGACGCTGGCGATCACGCCGACCCGGGCCGGGCCGCCGTCGACCAACCAGGTCTCGGCCGGTGCCGCGCCGCGCTCGGCCGGATCAGGGCTGAGATCGAACTGGGTACGGAGACTCGCCAGGATCTCCTCCGCGGTGACCATCGTGCTCCGGTCCCAGCCGTGCTGCGCGTCCAGCGGCATCTGCTCGATGATCCGCAGGTGGTAACCGTGCTCGAGTGCGAAGCGGAGCAGAGCCGGCGCCTCGTCCTCGTTGACCCCGCGCATCAACACCGAGTTGATCTTCACGGGCTCAAGGCCTGCGGCCGCCGCCCCGGCGAGCCCGGCCAGCACCGCGTCGAGGCGGGGGCGGCGGGTGAGCTGGGTGAAGCGGGCCGCGTCCAGTGTGTCCAGCGAGACGTTCACCCGGTCCAGGCCGGCCGTCCGCAGCGCGGGTGCCAGCCGGTCCAGGCCGATGCCGTTCGTGGTGAGCGAGATCCGGGGACGGGGGTCGAGGGCGGCCACCGCGGCCACGATGCCGAGCAGGCCGGGTCGGATCAACGGCTCCCCGCCGGTGAAGCGCACCTCGGTCACGCCGAGCTGCTCGACGGCCACCCGGACCAGCCGGACGATCTCCTCGTCGGTGAGCAGGTCGGGGCCGGCCAACCAGGGCAGCCCCTCGGCCGGCATGCAGTACGTGCACCGCAGGTTGCACTTGTCGGTGAGCGACACGCGCAGGTCCCGTGCGACGCGGCCGTACCGGTCGACGAGGACGCCGTCGGCGCCTGGGGCGACACTCACCGGTCGACCGTAGCGCGCTCGACGCCGCTGAGGGCGGCTCGGGCGACCTGGACAACCGCATCGCGGTAGCCGGAACCGAACAGTGCGGTGTGCACGAGCAGCAGATGCAGCTGATGAAGAGGCACCCGATCGCGCCAGCCATCGGTCAACGGCCAGTCCTCCCGGTACGCGGCCAGCACCCGGTCGAGGTGCGCGACACCACCGAAGAGCGCGAGTTGGGCGAGGTCGGTCTCGCGGTGCCCGCCGTGCGCCGCCGGGTCGATGAGCCAGGCCCGATCGTCGAGGCCCCACAGCACGTTGCCCGGCCACAGGTCGCCGTGGATGCGAGCCGCCGGCTCGTCCCCGCCGAACTCACCGATCCGCCCGATCACCCGCTCGATCAGCGCGGCATCGCTGCTGGTCAACGCACCGCCGTCAACCGACAGGCGCAGATAGGGGCTGAGTCGGCGCCGCGCGAACCACGTCGACCAGGGACCGTCGTCGGGGGTGTTGTCCTGCCCGAGGGCGCCGATGAAGCCGGCCCACGGCGCCCCGAAGGTCGGCGCGCCGACCCGGTGCAGGGCGGCCAGCTCCCGACCGAAGCGTTCGGCGGCCTCCGGCGTCGGCTCGCCGGGCTCCACCCAGTCGAGCGCCAACAGGTCGGGCAACGCCACGATCACCTCGGGTACGCCGATCGCCTCGGCCTCCCGCAGCCACCGCAGCCCGGCGGCCTCGGCAGCGAAGAAGCCCTCGGGCGCCGGCCGGTCGGCCCTCTCCGGCCAGGACTTGGCGAAGACGGAGTGGCCGTCGTCCAGAGTGAGCCGGGCGGCGGCGCAGATGTTGCCACCGGCGACCGGCGTCTCCCGGAGCCGCTGATGGGTCCGGAACGTCGGCAGGTGTGCCGGGTTCGCGCGCAGGTACGCCAGGTCCATCAGCGCACGGTAGCCGCTGCCCATGACACTGCGGTGTCTTGTCGGCACACCGAATGACGCCCACCTGCATGAATACGTTCCGTAGCTGTGGACAGACCGCGTGTCATCCACAGGGTCTGGAAGGCTTCGCGGCTCGGACGCAGCCTTCCTGCATGACCTCGACCGACCGTGCGAAGCTCTCCGTCCGCTCGCCCGCCGACCTGATCGCCGCCGTGCCGTACCTGCTCGGCTTCCACCCCGCCGACAGCGTGGTCGCGGTGGCGCTGCGCGGCCGGCAGATCATCTTCGCCGCCCGCGCCGATCTGCCCGACCCCTCGGCGGACCTGGTCGACCGCGCCCGACACCTGGCCGGTGTGATCCACCGGCAGGGGGCGGAGGCCGCCACCGTGGTCGGCTACGGGCCACCCGAGAAGGTGACCCCGAGCGTGGACGCGGTGCGAGCCGCCCTGACGGCGGCCGGCCTGGAGGTGCTCGACGCGCTGCGGGTGACCGACGGCCGGTGGTGGTCCTACCTGTGTACCGAGGCGGACTGCTGCCCGCCCGAGGGTCGGCGCTACGACCCGCAGGCCAATCCGGTGACCGCGTCGGCCGTGTTCGCCGGCCAGGTCGCGCTCCCCGACCGGGCGGCCCTCGTGGCGCAGGTGTCGCCGGTCGACGGCCCGGCCCGCGAGGCCCTGCACGCGGCCACCGTCCGGGCCGAACGACGACTGGTCGAGCTGATCGGGCAGGCCCCCACCAGCGACCTCCTCGGCGGGCGGGCACTGCGTTCCGCCGGGGTGGCGGCCGTCCGCGAGGCGCAACGTCGACAGCGGCGTGGCGAACGGCTCGACGACGACGAGCTCGCCTGGCTCAGCCTGCTGCTCAGTCACCTGCCGGTGCGGGACCACGCCTGGGAACGCACCGACGGCCGCGACCGGGACATCGACCTCTGGACCGACGTGCTGCGCCGGGCCGAGCCGGAGTTGACCGCCGCACCGGGCGCGCTGCTGGCGTTCGCGGCCTGGCGGGCGGGGCAGGGGGCGTTGGCGGCGGTCGCGCTGGAACGGACGTTGAGCCTGCACCCCGACTACTCGCTGGCCCTGCTCCTGGACGACCTGCTCCGGCGCGGGGTGCCACCCTCCGAGCTGGACGGCTGGCCTGCGGTCGGTATGCCCGGCGTGGTCCGTCCCCGCAAGCGGCGCCGACGTGGCCGCCGCTGACCCGCGCGCTCCGCGCCCCGGCTCGCGAGCCCCCGAGCAGGCGGCGGCGTCCTGCGTTGATCGACTCCAGGTCGGCGAGGTGGGGGTTTCGAGGCGTCTGGATGGCCCCAGATCGGCGAACTGGTGTGGACCACCGCTCGGGTCAGGCCGCCTGGTCGACCGTGATCCTCTGCGCCCCGGCGTAGACGTTCATCGTCGGGCCGCGCAGGAAGCCGACGAGCGTCATCCCCGCCTCCTCGGCCAGCTCGACGGCGAGAGTGCTCGGCGCGGACACCGCGGCCAGCAACGGCAGGCCCGCCATCCACGCCTTCTGGGTCAGCTCGAAGCTCGCCCGGCCGGACACGAGCAGCAGATGCCCGGCCAACGGCAGGCGGCGTTCCCGTACCGCCCAGCCGATCACCTTGTCCACGGCGTTGTGCCGACCGACGTCCTCCCGGAGCACGACCAGCTCACCGGCCGACGTGAACAGTCCTGCCGCGTGCAACCCGCCGGTACGGTCGAAGGCGCGCTGGGCGGCACGCAGCCGGTCGGGCAGTTCGGCGAGGAGCGCGGCCGGCACGGCGAGCGGGTCCGCCGTGACGTCGAACAGCGACCGCGTCCGGATCGCGTCGATGCTGGCCTTGCCGCAGACCCCGCAGGAGCTGGTCGTGTAGAAGTTCCGGGACGGGTCGGTGGTCGGCTCCGGCGCGCCGGGGGCGAGCACCACGTCCACCACGTTGTACGTGTTCGGGGTCTCCGCGCCGGCGCAGAGCTGCGCGGTCAGCACATCGTCGGTCGAGCGGATCAGCCCCTCGGTCAGCAGGAAACCGATCGCCAGGTCCAGGTCGTCCCCGGGGGTGCGCATGGTGACGGCGAGCGGCTTGCGTCGACCCGGGCCGCCCGGGCCGACCCGGATCTCCAGCGGCTCCTCCACCGAGAGGTTGTCGGGCCGCCGGACGGCTGCGCGCCCGTCGGCCGCGTCCAGGTCGATCCGCAGTACGCGCCGTCGGTCAGTCGCCCGTCCCATCCCGCCATCCTGCACCCCAGACCGGCACGCCCGCACGGCCGCCGGTCATCGGGCACGGTGAGCAACCGGGCAGACCGCGCCCGGCACGCGCCGACACCGGGCGGTCGAGCGTCGGCACGGCTACCGTGACCGGGTGGGGACGTACGCCGCCGTGGTGCTCGCGGGTGGGGCCGCCCGACGGATGGGCGGGGTGGACAAGCCCGCGCTTCCGGTCGGCGGCCGATCGATGCGTGACCGGGTGCTGGCTGCGGTCGGCGACGCCGCGCCCCGCGTGCTGGTCGGTCCCGGTGGCGGCGTTACGGACGGCGTACGGGTGACCCGCGAGGATCCTCCCGGAGGCGGACCCGTCGCCGCGACGGCGGCCGGCTTGGCGCTGCTCGACCCCGACACGACGCTTGTCGCGCTGCTCGCCGCCGACCTGCCGCTGCTCACCCGCGCCGCGATCGGCGACCTGCTCGACCACCTCGCCCCGCCCACCGCCGCCCGACCCGACAGCCTGTCCAGCCCGCAAGCCCTGGCTGGCAGCCCGGCATCCGCCGCCACGGCCGGCAGCCTGTCCAGTCAGCGAGCCCCGGCTGACAACCCGTCCGGCCGGCGAGTCGGCGCTGTCCCCGACCGCGAGCGGCCGGCTGACGGGGTGTGCTTCGTCGACGCGAACGGCCGGCGGCAGTCACTCTGTGGGGTGTGGCGGGTCGAGGCGCTGCGGGCCGGGCTGCTGCGGCTGGCCGCCGAACGGGGCGGCAGTCTGGCCGGTGCCTCGATGCGGGCGCTGTTCGCCGGTCTGGCGATCCGCGAGGTGCCGTGGGCCGGTGACGGTCCACCGCCGTGGTTCGACTGCGACACTGACGAGGACGTACGCCGGGCGGAGGAGTGGGTGCGATGACGGTGTTGGACGACTGGGTCACGGCGGTCTGCGCCGAGGTGGGTCTGGACCCGACCGACGTGCCCGTGTCGGCGGTGCTGGACCTGGCCCGCGACGTTGCCCACCAGGTGGTGCGACCCGGTGCGCCGGTCAGCGCGTACCTCCTCGGGGTGGCTGTCGGTCGCGGCGCCGACCCGGCGGACGCGGCGGCCCGGCTCAGCGCTCTCGCGGCCGACTGGCCGGTCCGGCTGGACGCCGAACTCGCCGATCCCACGTCCTGACCTGCCGCGCCGGGCACGGAGGACGTGGCCGTCTCCGGTGCGGGACGACGGCCGGTGTCCGATCCCGGTCCGGGCTGATTCGACGTCCGGAGCGCGTGGGTAGGGTGATCGGAACGGACGGAGGCGATCATGACGGCTGACCACCCCTCGGCGTCGGACGGAGAGCCCGGCGGTACATCCGAGCCGGCGGAGTCGATCCTGCTCGACGGACCCAGCACCACCGACCTGCGCGCCAAGGTGACGGAGGCATGGCGGGAGTTCTCCCGGATGCTTGCCCTGCGGCTGCGGGAGTTGCCGGCCGGCGCGCACCTCGAACTGACCCTCGACCCCACCGCCTCCGGTACGGGGGACGCCGTCTACTCGATCAGCGTCGACGCGGCCGACGACGGCGGGCTCTCCGCCCGGGCGGTCGGTAACGCGGCCCTGCCGCAGGGTTACCGGCTGGACCGCGCCGCGGTGGCGGACATGGTGGCGCTCGGCTGGTCTCCGCCCGGCGTGGTGGCCGGCTCCGGGGGTTCGTTCGGCCTGGACGGCACGGCGGCGGACGTCAACCGGATCGCTCCGCTGCTGTCCCGGACGCTGCGCGACGTGTACGGCGCACCGCACCCGGCCTTCCTCGTCTACCTCGTGCACGACGCCGAGGGTGAGCCGTTGGCCGTGGAGCCGTTGGGCACGGCGCGCAGCGAGTTCGGGCCGGACGCCGACGTCGAGAGTGACCTCCAGGAGGCGCTGGCCGAGGCGGCCGCCGACCGGGACGACGTGCTCGACCTGCCGGAGCGCGTCCGCACCGTGGTGTCCACGATGCTGAAGTCCGACGCCGAGCAGTTGCAGATCGACTCGGACGGCGACATCACCATCCGGGCCGGCTCGGCGATGGTCTTCGTACGGGTGCGGGACAACCCGCCCCTGGTGGACGTCTTCTCCCCGATCCTCACCGAGGTCGAGCCGACCGAACGGCTCTACGTCAAGCTGTCGGAGCTGACCAACCGGATGCCGATCGGTCGGCTGTACTGCGCCGACGACACGGTCTGGGCCTCGATCCCGGTTTTCGGCCGTAACTTCCAGGCGACCCATCTCATGCTGGCGGTGCAGGTGATGACCGGTCTCGCCGACGAGTTGGACGATCGTCTCCACGGCGAGTTCGGGGGCAAGCGCTTCTTCGGCGAGGGCGACAAGTCGGTCCGCGGTGACGATTCCCAGCACCGCACCGGGATGTATCTCTAGCTCACGTCGAGCAGGGTCTTGCCGACCGTCGCCCGCCCCTCGATGGCGGCGTGCGCGTCGGCGGCCCGTTCGAGGGGGAAGCGCTGGCCGATGAGCGGCCGGAGCTGCCCGGCCGCCGCGTCCGCCAGGACCGCGACGGTGTACGCCCGCAGTCGCGCGGGTGGCACGTCCGGCCGGATCAGCGTGATCCGGCGTTCGGCGGCGGCATCCGGCGTCACGGGGGACCATTCGCCGCTGGCCAACCCGTAGCTGATCATCCGGCCGCCCGGGGTCAGCAGCTCGAACGCCGTCCGGGCCACCGCCCCGCCGACGCCGTCGAACACCACGTCGACTTCGCCCACCTCCTCGCGGACGCGGTCGGCCCACTCCGGCTGCAGGTAGTCGACCGCCACTTCGGCGCCCAACCCGGGTAGCAGTGCCACCTTGCGCGGTCCGCCGGCCACACCGACCACGCGCGCGCCGGCCCGCGTCGCGATCTGGACGAGCATGCTCCCCACCCCGCCGGCGGCGGCCTCGACCAGCACGCGGTCGCCGTCACGGACGGCGACCGCCTCGACGAGCATGGTGGCGGTACGCCCGTCGGCGAGCAGGGCCACGGCCGCGTCCAGTGCCAGCCCGGTCGGCACGTCGATGGGCGCGGACGCGTCCACCACGACCTGTTCGGCGTATCCGCCGGCGCCGCCGGTGGCGGTGACCACCCGTTGCCCGATGCGGGCCGGGTCGACGTCCGGTCCGACGGCGGTGATGATGCCGCCGACACCGTTGCCAGGGATCATCGGCGGGGTGTACCGGTTCGGCCCGGGCCGCCCCGAGCGCTGCTGCGTCTCGACGAAGGTGACGTTCGCGTGCGCGACGTCGATCGACACCTGGCCGGGGCCGGGCGTCGGGTCCGGCGCCGGGCCGGGCGTCAGGACCTCGGGACCGCCGAACTCACGTAACCAGATCGCTCGCATGGAATCTCCCTCGTGTCGTGCCAGGAAGCCACGAGTCCAACACCTGAACCTCGGTTGAGGTCAAGCGCCGGTGGACGGCCCGACGCCGGGGGATTCGACCAGCCGGGACAGCACGATGGTGCTGCGGGTGGACGTCACGAACGATTCGGCGCGTAGTCGCTCGAGTGCCGCCTCGAGATGGGCGATGTCGGCGGCCCGCAGGTGCACCAGCGCGTCCGCTTCGCCGGAGACGGTGTACGCGCCGACCACCTCGGGGTGACGGCGGGCGGCCACGCCGATCTGCGCGGGGGTGGTCCGGCCGGCACAGAACAGCTCGACGAACGCCTCGGTGGTCCAGCCGACGGCCGCCGGGTCGACGACGGCGGTGAATCCCCGGATGACGCCGGTGGCGCGCAGTCGGTCGACCCGGCGCTTGACCGCCGGGGCGGAGAGTGACACCCGGGTGCCGATGTCGGCGTACGAGGCACGGGCATCAGCGACGAGCAACGCAATGATCCGCTGGTCAACGGCGTCTATCTGCAACGTTCCGCCTCTGAAAAGCAATGGTTGTGGCTGTTACGAAAGTTCAACGATACCTACTGTTGGTGACCGTGAACCAGCAGCGAGTCCCGCGAAAGCGGACATATCTCATGTGCTCGCCCGAGCATTTCGCGGTCGAGTACGCGATCAATCCGTGGATGGACGTGACCACCCCGGTGGACCGGGAACTGGCCGTCAAGCAGTGGGACCGTCTGCGCGAGACGCTCGTCGGACTCGGCCACGAGGTGCACCTGCTCAGGCCGGAGCCGGGGCTGCCCGACATGGTGTACGCCGCCAACGGCGCCTTCGTGGTCGACGGCAGCGTCTACGGCGCGCGGTTCAAGCACGAGCAGCGGACCGGCGAGGCCGCCGCGCACCACGCGTTCTACGAGCAGCAGGGCTGGCGGTTCGTCGCGCCGAGCGAGACCAACGAGGGCGAGGGCGACTTCGCGTACGTGCCGGAGGCGCACGGCGGGCTCATCCTGGCCGGGCACGGCTTCCGTACCGAGATCCCGGCGCACGCGGAGGCCCAGGAGGCGCTGGGACGGCCGGTGGTGTCGCTGCGGCTGATCGACCCCCGCTTCTACCACCTGGACGTGGCGCTCGCCGCGCTCGACGACGCGAACGTCGTGTACTTCCCCGGCGCGTTCTCCGCGGCGAGCCAGCGGGTCCTCACGCAGCTCTTCCCGGACGCGGTGATCGCCGACGACGAGGACGCCATGGCCTTCGGGCTCAACCTGGTCAGCGACGGCGCGAACGTGGTGCTCAACAGCGAGGCGACCCGGCTGGCCGGCAAGCTCAAGGCAGCCGGCTACACCCCGGTCCCGGTGGAGCTGGCCGAGCTGAAGAAGGGCGGCGGCAGCGTGAAGTGCTGCATCGCCGAACTGCGGCACTGACCCGAGCACTGCCGCGTACGGCAGGGGCCGGCCTCCCGTCGGAGGCCGGCCCCTGCTGCTTCGCCTGGTGGGCGCTCAGCCCAGCGTGGCCAGCTCGTTGATCAGCACGTTCGACATGACCTGACCGTCGCGCTGGACCTCCCGCAGGTACCACTTCTGCTGCGGGGTACGCGGCTGGTTGAACTGCCAGATGCCGCGCGGGCTGTCGATCTGGCCGATCCGGCCCAGCGCAAGGTTGACCTGTTGCGGGGTGGGCGCCCCGCCGGTCAGCTGGATCGCCTGGTCGAGCACCTGTGCCGCGTCGTACGACGCCATGGCGTAGGTGGTCGGGGTGGTCTGGTGCTTCTTGCGGTACGCCGAGGCGAAGACCCGGTTCGACGTGCTGTTGAGGTCGGCCGAGTAGTTCAGGGCGGTCTGGATGCCCAGCGCGTCCCGGTCCAGGCTCTCCAGCACGGAGCCCTCGGTGAGGAAGCCGGGGGCGTAGACGGGTCCGGAGAACTGGTCGCGCAGTTGCTTGATGAACTCCACGGCGGCCGCGCCCGCGTAGAAGCAGAACACGGCGGTCGGGTTCTTACGCAGGGCCTTCTCGATGTCCGCCGCGTAGGTGGTCTTGCCCGGGTTCGGGGTGGGGTTGGTGTTGGTGACCGGGTCCGCGATGCGCGGGTCGGTGGGGCCGAACTCCTGCCGGAAGCCGCGCACGACGTCCGGGCTGCCCACGTTCTCCGGCACGATGATCGCGATCCGGCCGTTCGCCGGTAGCTGGTCGCGCAGGTAGCGGCCCAGCGCCCGCCCGGCTTCGTCCAGCACGTACGAGGTACGCCAGATGTAGACGACGCTCTGCAGGCTGCTCGGCGAGGCGTTGGACCCGATGAGCGGGATTCGGGCCTCCTCGACGGTGTCGCGGATGCCGACCATCACCGACGAGTTGACCACGCCGGTGAGCGCCAGCACGTTCTGCTTGAGAAGCTGGTCGACGGCGGCCTTACCGGTCTTGGCGGTCTCACCCTCGTCGGCCGTCAGCAGCTCGACCGGATGGCCGCCCAGTTGCTGGTTGTGCAGGTCGAGGAAGAGTTGGAAGCCGTTGGTGATGTCGTCACCGATGGACTTGAAGCCGCCGGCCTTCGGTGCGATCAGACCGATCTTGATCGGGCCCTTGGTGGGCGTCGGCTGGGCGTCGGTGTCGGAGCCGCACGCTGCGGCGAATCCGGTCGTACCGAGCGCGGCCAACAGTTGGAGCGCCCGCCTGCGATTCATCTGCGACACCGAATTCCTTCCCAGGAGCGTTGCAGGGCGAACAGCGCCCCACCGGCGTTCTACCTGCTCGGGCGACGCTGCGTCAATGGCTAGTGATCATCGTGCAAGGACCGCAATGCATCGAGCAGCCGGGGCCACGCCGGAGACTCCGGGTCGATCAGCCCGAAATGCTCGCATGTGGGCAGCTCGACAAGGGAAATATCGGATCCTGCGGCACGAGTCGCTGTGACGAAATCCCGGCTCAGCGAGGCCGGTACCTGCTGATCCAGAGAGCCGTGCACAACTACTGTGCGTATCCGCATCGGTACCAATGATCGTGGATCTGCTACCGCGTATCGCTCCGGCACCTCCGCCGGGCCGCCGCCGAGCAGCGCGGCCACCGCCCCGGAGTCCAGATCCAGCCGGTACGCCTCGGCGAGATCGGCCACCGGAGCCAGGGCCAGCACCCCCCGCACCGTCGACGGCGCGCTGGCCGCCGCGAACAGCGCCAGGTGGCCACCGGCGGAATGACCGATCAGGATCGGCGCGGACGCGCTCGCCCGGCCGGGCAGAGCCTCGGCGACCAACTCCGGCAGCGCCGCGACCCCGGCCAGGACGTCGGTCAACGTGCCCGGCCAGCCACCGCCCGGCTGCCCGGTACGTCGGTACTCCAACTGCGCCACCGGGTACCCCTGGGCCGCCAGCGCGGCGGCCAGCGGCCCGGTGTGCCGTCGGTCGTACTCGGCCCGCCAGAAACCGCCGTGCACCACCACGACCAGCGGTCGGGCCGGGCCGCCACCCGCCGGGCGGCGCAGGTCGGCAATCTGGTCGGGGTGGTCGCCGTAGGCCACCGTCAGGTCCGCCGCCGGCGCGGGCCGGGTCAGCACGGCGCGTGGGTCGGCAGGCATGGCGCGACGGTAGCGCGCCCCGCGCGGGTGGTTCGGTCCTGGGAGTCGGTCCCGGGCGGCATGGGTCACGCCGCCTGGGTGAAGATGGACCCCATGACCGCTGAGCAGAACGACCAGCCCGGCCCCGACGACTCCGGCCACTCCGGCACCGTGGTGGTGGTCGGTCCGGACGGGCGGCCGATCGGCACCGTGCAGACCGAGGAGGGGCAGGGCGAGGACCCGACCCGCCTGGTCGAGCAGCCGGCCAAGGTGATGCGGATCGGCAGCATGATCAAGCAGCTCCTGGAGGAGGTCAAGGCCGCCCCGCTGGACGACGCCAGCCGCCACCGGATGCGGGAGATCCACGAGCGCTCCATCGTCGAGCTGAAGGAGGGCCTCGCGCCCGAGCTGCGCGACGAGCTGGAGCGGATCTCGCTGCCCTTCACCGAGGACAAGGCGCCCAGCGAGAGCGAGCTGCGCATCGCACACGCCCAGCTCGTCGGCTGGCTGGAGGGCCTGTTCCACGGCATCCAGGCCGCCCTGGTCGCCCAGCAGATGGCCGCTCGAGTCCAGTTGGAGCAGATGCGCGGCGGCCGCCAGGCGCTGCCCAGCGGCCCCGGTGGCGTCGTCCCCGGCATCCCGGGCATCGGCCAGCCGGGCGGCGGTGAGGGTCACAACACCGGTCAGTACCTCTGACGGGTCACTCGACCCCGAAGACCTTCTCGAGGTACGCGGCCACGCCGTCCTCGGAGTTCGTACCGGTCACCTCGTCGGCGACCGCGAGGACGGCGGGGTGCGCGTTGGCCACCGCCACGCCGCGCCCCGCCCAACTCAGCATCGGCACGTCGTTGGGCATGTCGCCGAAGGCCACCACGTCCGCCGCAGCCACACCGAGCCGGTCGCAGTACCAGTCGAGCCCGGCCGCCTTGGTCACCCCGGCCGCGGATATCTCCACCAGGCCCGACGACGACGAGTGCGTCGCCTCGGCCAGCCCCACCAGCGCCGCCGCCACCACCGCGACGAACGCGTCCGGATCCTGCTCGCCAGCGCGGGCGAGCAGCTTCACCGCCGGGAGCGAGAGCAACTCCTCCGGCGTCTCGATCGGCCGGATGGCGTTCGAGTCGGCGTCCCAGCGCAGCGGGTACTCCGTCTCGTGCCGCATCTCGCGGCTGTCCATGATCTCCACGGCGAAGCGGATACCGGGCACCTCGGCCCGCAGGCGCTCGGCCACCTCGGCCAGGTGCTGCGGAGCGAGCGGATCGGCCCGCAGCACCTCGTCCCGCACCGGGTCGTAGACCACCGCACCGTTGGCGCAGACCGCCGGCAGCGGCGCGTCCAGCTGGTCGTACACCATCTGCAGCCAACGGACCGGGCGGCCGGTGACCAGGACGACCGGCGTGTCTCGCGCGGTGAGCCGCGCGAGCATGGTGGCGGTGCGGGGGCTGAGCGTGTGGTCGTCGCGGATGAGCGTGCCGTCGATGTCGGTGGCTACCAGCCGAGGGGTGTCTCCCATCACCGGGACAGTAGCCGGTCCAGGTACACCGCCACCCCGTCGTCGTCGTTGCGCAGGGTCACCTCGTCGGCGGCGGCGCGGACGTCCGGGTGCGCGTTCGCCACCGCCACCCGCGACCAGCCAGCCCACTCGAACATCGGCAGGTCGTTGGGCATGTCACCGAAGACCAGGACGTCAGCCGGGTCGACGCCGAGACTCTGCGCCACCACCGTCAGCCCGGTCGCCTTGTCCGTCCCGGGCGGGCAGATCTCGATGAAGCCGAGCCCGGCCTGGGTGAGCGTGGCGACCTGCGGCGAGACGATCCGACGGGCCACCGCCAGCAGTTCGTCGACGTGGTGGTCGGCGGTCCGGGCGAACGCCTTGATCACGTCACAGGAGAGGCATTCAGCGCGGCTGCGCGCCTCGAACCGGTCCTGGTAGGGCCAGCTCTCGTGGTAGTCACCCCAGAGCGGGGCGTCGTGTTCGTCGGACGCCTCGACCATCACGGTCAGCGGGCCGACCTCGGCCTCCAGATCGGCGAGCAGCCGGGCCAGCACCTCGGCGGGCAGGCGCTCGTCGCGGAGCACCACCGGGCCCGTCGGGTCGCTCTGGTCGACCACACGTCCGCCGCCGGCCATCACCAGAAAGTCGGCGGCGCGGATGTCGTTACGCGTCAGCTCGGTCAGTCGGGGGCCACGTCCGGTTGCGCCGACCACCGGAATTCCGGCGGCCCGCACCCGGTCGAGCACCCCATGGGTGTACGCGGAGACGGTGTCATCGCTGCGGACGAGCGTCCCGTCGAGGTCGGTCGCGATCAGCTTGGGCAGTCCCGGGCGGGTCATCGTTCCTCCTTCGCCCACCGCCGTCGCAGCCAACCGTGCGGTCCTGGTGGAGACCCGGCGTGACGGCGGGCAGCAACCGTACCTCGCGGAACGGGTCGCAACCATGGCTTCCCGGCGAATCGGGCACCAACGCACGGCACCCGGAAGGTGTCCACCCCTACCCCGGGGTGGCATGGCGTGCGGGCGCTCAGGACGGGTGTTCGGGGCGGGCGAAGGGGGTGGCCGGTTGCACCGTCAGGTCGGCGGGCGCGGGTAGGCCACCGTCGCCCGGCACCGGGTCCCGATGGCGGCGCCAGGATCGCATCGCAGGCACGTCGGCGCTAGCGTCATCGTCAGGCTGCCCGGCGGACGTGCTGGCCGGGACGGCCCACGCCAGGCGCAGAGCCGCGGCGAAGAGGACACACGTGACGAATGCCAGCACGAGGCCGCGGCCGTACTCGACCCGGAAGCCCTCCTGGGCGGAGTAGAGCAGGGTCCGCTCGCTGAGGTCGTCGAACGTCGCCGTGGCGGCGACCAGCAACGCCAGCAGCGCGCCGGCCAGCGTGATCCCGGCGAGTCGCGCGTTGGTACGGACCGTCGCCGTACCACCCAACGCCAGGGCCACGGCGCAGGCCAGGCCGAGTAGTCCGGCCAGATAGGCGATCCCGAAGCCGCCGACCTCGGACACGCCGGCAGGCACCTCGATCGTGCTGGTC
This sequence comes from Micromonospora sp. NPDC005172, assembly GCF_040608555.1. Taxonomy (NCBI): domain Bacteria; kingdom Bacillati; phylum Actinomycetota; class Actinomycetes; order Micromonosporales; family Micromonosporaceae; genus Micromonospora; species Micromonospora sp. NPDC005172. Next base: position 164,935 of record NZ_JBEXIL010000006.1, on the reverse strand, counting down.
CCGTCGGGACCGGCGTTGGGCATGGTCGTCACCACCCACTCGCCGAGCATCGACGCGACCCCGGCGACCGCGCCGAGGCCAGCCAGCAGCAGCGGCAGGCGAGGATCCCGGGTCAGGCCGGCCAGGGGGTTACCGAATCGACGAGCCCGCGCGGGCTCGTCGCCACCCCACTCGATCACGGCCGGCGCGTCGGACGGCTCGCCCTGGCGCGGAATGGGCAGATCCTCGGGCATCGGCCATCCCTCCGCCGGTCACGGGCCTGCGTCGAATCATGGCACAGCCCTTCGCGGCGGCGCTGTCGTCGACGCCGCGGGTCCGCCCATGGTCGCCACGATCCGTCGGCGTCGCCGGCCGGGGTGACGGGAATCGCAGGGCGGTCGTCGGTGCCGGTCGGTCGCCCGCTGGTCACCTTTCCGCTAGCGTTCTCAACATGCCTATCCGTACCGCTTCCGCACAATGGCAGGGCAATCTCACCGAGGGTTCGGGCACCGTCCGCACCGGTAAGGGCGGCCTCTCCGGCAACTACTCCTTCAAGTCGCGCTTCGAGGAGGGTGAGGGCACCAACCCCGAGGAGCTGATCGCCGCCGCGCACGCGGGCTGCTTCTCGATGGCGTTCTCGAAGGCCCTCGCCGACGCCGGCACGACGCCCACCTCGGTCGAGACCACCGCGAAGGTCCACCTGGACAAGACCGACGCCGGGTTCAGCGTGACCCGGATCGACCTCGAGACCGTCGGCCAGGTGCCCGGCGTCGACGAGGCCGAGTTCACCAAGCTCGCCGAGGCCGCGAAGGCCAACTGCCCGATCTCCCGCCTGCTCTCGCCGGGCGCCGAGATCACCCTCACCGCCCGCCTGGCCTCCTGACCCGGCGACCCGCACACGTGACCCCGGCCCGGGTCGCCGAGCGCGACCCGGCCGAGCGGTCCCGCGTCGGGCAGAATGAACGGCGTGCCGGTGGAGATGACACGCGAGCGCTTCGAGGAGCTGGTCGCTGACGCCCTCGACGAGGTGCCCGAGGAACTTCTCGGCCTGATGAACAACGTGGTGATCCTGGTCGAGGACGACCCGCCCCCGGGTGAGTCCGACCTGCTCGGTCTCTACGAGGGGCACGCACTCACCAACCGGGGCTGGGACTACTCCGGCGTACTGCCGGACCGGATCTTCATCTACCGGCACCCGATCCTGCGGATCTGCGACACCGACGAGGACGTCGTCGACGAGGTGGCGGTGACCGTGGTGCACGAGATCGCCCACCACTTCGGCATCGACGACGCCCGGCTGCACGCCCTGGGCTGGGGCTGACGCGGCGGGTCCCGTACGCGCCTCGCTGAACCGATCGCCTCCGGTTGCCGTGGTCACCTACGGTCGGTGCAGCGACCACGACCCTTTCAGGAGGCACCTTTCATGCGCAGCGAGCTGTTCTCGGCGGAGAACCTGGAGAAGGAGTCGGCGCAGGCGGGCATGCGCCTGCAGAACTCCAAGATGTTGAAGATCGAGCTCAACGGCGAGGCGATGGCCCGGGTCGGCTCGATGGTCGCCTACCAGGGCAACGTCCAGTTCCAGGCCCTGGGCTCGGGTGGCCTCGGCAAGTTCCTCAAGCAGAAGCTGACCGGCGAGGGCGTCCCGCTGATGAAGGTCACCGGCCAGGGTGACGTCTTCCTCGCCGAGCTGGCCAAGGACGTGCACATCATCGACCTGGAGCCGGGCGACGCGCTCTCCATCAACGGTTCCAGCGTGCTCGCGTTCGACTCGACCCTCCAGTACGACATCAGGATGGTCGGCGGCGCCGGCATGGCCTCCTCGTCGGGGCTGTTCAACTGCGTGTTCAGCGGCTACGGCCGAATCGCGATCACGACCAAGGGCACCCCGGTGGTGCTCAACGTGGACGCCCCGACGTACGTCGACCCGCAGGCTGCCGTCTGCTGGTCGGCCAACCTCCAGACCGGCTACCACCGGGCCGAGCAGCTTGGCCTCGGCACGCTGCTGGGTCGCCGCACCGGCGAGTCGTTCACGATGAGTTTCGCGGGTCAGGGCTTCGTGGTGGTGCAGCCGTCCGAGGAGCCGCCCGTCATGGGCAGCGGTCAGCAGCAGCAGCAGGAGGGTGGTCTGCTCGGGGGTCTGTTGAGCTGAGCGCCGACCCCGAAGGGGCGCGCTTACCGGGCGCGCCCCCAGGGCCCGGCTCCCCGCCCGCTCAGCTCATCTCGCCGGCGCGCAGTCGGGCCAACCAGGCCGTCGAGTCGGCGTAGTCGACGTCCGAGAGGCCGGCCGGCGCGGGCACCCGCCGCTCGCCCGCCTCGACCCAACGGTGTCGGGGATAGGACCCCAGGAAACGGACGTCCGCGCACACCCGGCGCAGCCCCTGCAACGCCTCACCCAGGCGTACGTCGGCCACGTGCCCGGTGCAGTCGAGGAAGAAGACGTACCGGCCCAGCGCCTCCCCGGTCGGGCGGGACTCGATGCGGGTCAGGTTCACCCCCCGTACGGCCAGCTCCATCAACACCGACAGCAGCGCGCCGACCCGGTCGTGGGCGATGTAGACAGCCAGCGAGGTGAGGTCGTCGCCGGTCGGCGGCGGGGGTGGGCCGGGACGGGAGACCAGCACGAAACGGGTCACCGCGTCCGGATGGTCGGCGATCTTGTCGGCGAGCAACGCGAGCCGGTGCCGGGCCGCCCCGATCGGCGCGCAGATCGCCGCGTCGTACTCGCCGGACCCGGCACCGGCCGCTGCCGCGCCGTTGGAGAGGACGTCGACGACCGTAGCGTCGGGCAGATGGTTCCGCAGCCAGCCCCGGCACTGGGTGGACGCCTGCGGGTGTGCCGCGATCGAGCGGACCGTCGACAGCGCGGTACCCGTACGCGCGGCGAGAACGAACTCGACCGGCAGGATCACCTCCCGGGTGATCACCAGCGGCTCGCCCTCGGCCATCTCGTCGAGGGTGACGCCGACCGCCCCGCCGATCGAGTTCTCCAGCGGTACGAGCGCCGCGTCGGCCTCCCCGGCCCGGATGCTGTCCAGAGCCTCCCCGACACTGCGCGCCGGCGTACGGGTGCCGTGTTCGGCGGCGGGGATGGTGCGCAGGGCCTGCTCGGCGAAGGTCCCCTCGGGGCCGAGGTAGACGAAGCGCGTAGGCGGTGTTCCGGGCATGCCGCCCAGACTACGCACCCGGCCCGAGCGTCGAAGCAGCATCGCAGGCGAGCGTACGGATGCCGGCCGGCCCGGTGGCCCGGACCTCGATGGTGCACACGTCCGTGCCGGCGGTGATCAGCTCCAGGGCCTCCGGCCGACCCTGGGTGACGACCTGGAGCTCCTCGTGCCCGGTCACCTCCAGCACGGTGTACTGCCAGTCGCCGGCGCACAGCGGCCCGCTGCGGACCCGGACCCCGACGTTGTCCGGGAGCACCGACGCCCGACCGCGCAGCAACTGCACCACCCGCTGCCCGGTCGGCCCCTTCCGGCAGGCCGTGGCCACCAGGCCGGGGTCCGGAGTGGCCAAGCCGGTGGTGGGGGGCGGCGCGGTCGGCGCGAACGAGGGGGTGCCCGTCGGGACGCCGGTCGGGCCGGACGCCGTCGGGCTGCCGGCCCCGGTGGGCACACCGGCGGGGTCGCGCAGCTCGGGAGGTGCCCCGCAGCCGGTCAGCGCTCCGAGCGCGAGGAGCGCCAGCAGCGCGGCCGCCGCGGGTGCGGCGGCGCCGGGGGCAGCGGGGTGACGGGGTGGGGTGAACGGCACGGGCCGATCCTCGGGACATCGGGGTACGTCGCGGCCGGGGTGGCCGAGCCCATCGTAGGGGGAGCGGCCGGCCGGGTGAAGGTCAGCCGAGGATGCGGTGTCCGGCGCGTTCCAACGCGGCGGTGCCCTCGGTCAGCCGGACGGCCGGCACGAGCACGTAGTCGGTGTCGAAGGTGGAGAAGGTGACCACGCTGACCCGGGCCGCGGCGAGCGGGTCGACAAGCGCCGCGAGCGTCCCCGTGCCAGCCACGCCCGTCGGGCCGGCAACGCGTAGGCAACGCCAGGTGGTCTCCACCACGGCGTCGGCGGGCACCCGGTCGGCAGGGCAGATGAGCGAGATCCCGTCGGCGGTCCAGCTCACCGTGACCACGTCAGCGCGGCCCAGTCCGCTCGACAACACGTCCGGGAGGGCGGTGCCGGCACCCAGCCGGCACACGGCGTACTTCCCGGGCAGCAGGGCGATATCGAGCATGAGGGCACCTTACGGCGTGGATCCCAGCCCATCCGGGCTTCGCCGCGTGCGGCGAACGACACATCCCGCCGCTGGTCAAACCTCGGAGAAGAAGGTGAGCGATCCGGCGACGGCACCGTCGGTGAGCAGCGGAGTGGAGATCGCGTCGACGGTCGCGTCAGGGCAGCCGACGGAGGCGGCCTGCACCCGCAGCAGTCCACGGGCGAGGCGGCCGGAGGAGAGCGCCAGCAGGGGCGGGATCTTGTCGATCTCGGCCTCGGTCAGCTCGCCCCGATTGGCGGTGAAATCCAGGAGGCGCAGGCCGCCGTCGAGCAGCGGGCGCCCGATCAGGCCGGCCGGTTCGCCCAGGCAGAGCAGCTGGCAGCCGGCCGTGGAGATGGCCACCACGCGGGTGTCGGCGTCGATCAGCAGGCAGGGCTCGTCGGCCCGGCCGACCGTCGAGGACCACTGGCCGACATTGTCCAACTCCAGCTCTGTCGAGGCTCGCGCCGACGGCACCAACACTTCCGAGAGCGAGAGTTCGACGTGGGCCACCGCGCCTCCTATGTACAACGACGGAATGTCCACGCTAGCCGGTCGACGACGGAATCACCGAGCGAGCCAGGTCACCGCGCCGCAGCGGAGAACCCGGGCGGCCGGCGACGGCGCGGGGGCCGGTGGGTAGGTGGGGGACCGGGGCCGCGTGGCGTCGCCGGTGACGTTACCGGCGGTGGGCCGCCTTGTCAGCGGCCGTTCGGCCCTCCTCGTACCACCGGTAGTCGGCCGATGGACGGTAAGTGCCGTTCAGCCACGTGTTCGGGTGCTGTGCCACCCGGGCCAGCTTTTCTGCGGTGGTCGGACTGATCCGGTTGCCGCCGGCCACGAGGAGCCGGTCCAGTTCCCGGTGGGTGGCCATGAGGCAGTCCTTCGGAAGTCCGTAGACGCTGATCACGCCGGAACCCACGAAGGTCAGCACGGGCGTCACCGGGATGGTCAACCCGACCGCGTCGGAGAGGGCCTTGCTGGCCCGCTTGGCGTCGCGCCGGGCCTCCGTGACGTACGGGGGCCGCTTACCGTTGATCTGCACGACGTCCCCGGCGACGAGCACCCGGGCCCGGCCGTGGTCGGCGATGGTGACCGCGAACAGACCGCTCGGCCCGATGGCGAGGAACCCGGCGCGGTCTTCCTGGGAGCGGTCGAGCAGGACGTCCGCCACGTCGGTGCGGGGCCACTCGATGACGTGCCAGGACGGCCCGAGGTGGTCGAGCTGGCCGAGCGCCCGTGCACCGGCCGCCTCCAACCGACGGGCACCCCGCTCGGCGCGACGCCGGCGGGCCCATTCGAGTGGTGTGGGGCGGACCGGTTCGAGAGCCCCTGGCGCCTCGACGCGGGGGTGGGGCACCGCGATGGGCGGCAGTGCCCGGGCGGTCGGTACGGCTCGTCGTGCGGGAAAGACAGTCATCGTCGTCGACCTCCGGCAAAAGGTCCCTCGAAGTTATCTTCTCACTACCCTACGTTGCCACTCCCGGTGTTCTGCAAGCCGGAGCGCCGGAGTGACTGTGGATGAATGCCATATTCATCCACAGTTCTTTTCTCGGATGCCGCCAAACCCTGCCCTACGCTGCGGTGGTGACCCACTACGTCGACAGTGAAGTCGGCCGGCTCGGCACCGTGCTGCTGCACCGGCCCGGCCCGGAACTGGCCCGGCTGACCCCCCGCAACAACGACTCGCTCCTGTTCGACGCGATCCCCTGGGTCGGCCGCGCACAGGAGGAGCACGACGCCTTCGCGGCCGCGCTGCGCGAGCGCGGGGTCGAGGTGCTCTACCTCGCCACCCTGCTGGCCGAGACACTGGCCGTCGAGGACGCCCGCGCAGAACTGACCGAGCAGGTGCTCCGCTCGCGGCGGCTCGGCGACACGCTGCGCACCAGGGTCGCCGACCACCTGGCCTATCTGGACCCGGTCGCGTTGGCCGACGTCCTCACCGCCGGACTGGCCCACGAGGAGCTGCGGATCAGCTCGGAGCGGCCGGGCGGGCTCGTCTACACCCTGATGGACCGGCACGACTTCGTCATCGACCCGCTGCCCAACCTGCTCTTCACCCGGGACTCGTCGCTGTGGATCGGCGACCGCGTCGGTGTCACCAGCCTCGCCATGCCGGCCCGCCGTCGGGAGACCAGCCTGACCGACGCCATCTACCGACACCACCCACGGTTCGCCGGCACCGAGTTCGTCTACCGCCCCGACCTCGAACATCTGGAGGGCGGGGACGTGCTGCTGCTCGCACCCGGCGTGCTGGCGGTCGGCGTGGGCGAGCGGACCACCCCGGCGGGCGCGGAACGTCTCGGCCGGCAGGTCTTCGCCGCCGGGCTGGCGCACACCATCCTGGTCGTGCCGATCGCCCAGAAACGCGCCACGATGCACCTGGACACCGTCTGCACGATGGTCGACGTCGACGCCGTACTGATGTATCCGAACATCGCCAGCACCCTCTCGGCGTACACCGTCATCGCCGGCGCGGACGGCGAGGACCCGCGGGTGGACGGCCCGGCGCCGTTCCTGCGGGCCGCCGCCGACGCGATGGACCTGGACCAGCTCCGGGTCATCGACACCGGCCTGGACCCGGTCACCGCCGAACGTGAGCAGTGGGACGACGGCAACAACACCCTCGCCCTGGCGCCCCGGCTGTGCGTCGGCTACGAACGCAACACCGAGACCAACGCCCAGTTGGAGCGGGCCGGCATCGAGGTCATCCCGATCGCCGGTTCGGAGCTGGGCTCCGGCCGGGGTGGCCCCCGCTGCATGTCCTGTCCGATGGACCGCGAACCGCTGCGCGGCGGGGTCAGCGCAGGGTGAGCTGACGGCCGAGCAGCCCCTGGCGGGCGCGGCGGCCGGCGGCGTCCAACACCTCGGTGCTGGCAAGGGCCTCCGCGTACCGCTTGGCGAACTGCGCGACCGGGTCCTCCCACTCGGCGGCCGGCGTCTCCTCCGGCAGGTCCCACACGGGAACGAGCCGGCCGTGGGCGCGGAACATCCCGGCGAACTTGGTCTGGTCGCCGAGCGTCAGCGTGCCGGCGGCGCCGAGCCGGGCCAGCGCGTCGAGGGCGGCATCCTCGTCGTCCGGCAGCACCCAGCGCACGTGTGACTTCTCGGGCACCCGGCACCAGTACGCGGCCTTCGCGGAGGTCATCCGCACGGTCGGGTAGATGGCGGCGTTGGCCCGCTCCAGGGACGCCTGGACGCCCGGATCGTCGGCCGCGCCAGGATCGAGCCAGAACTCGAACCCGTCGTGCATGGTGATCTCCAGCGGACCATCCACGAGGATGTCCTGGAGTCGCGGTCCGGGGCCGGGCAGCGGCGGCACGGACACCTGACCGCCCGGCTCGGCCCGCAGGGCGCTGAGCAACGCGTCGGCCAGGTCTCGGGAGACGTCGCCGGACTGCTGGTGCCGCTGCAGGCCGATGAGCACCTGGCCGTCCGGCTTGCTCACGGCCGGCGTGGCCATCGGCAGCACCGTGGCCAGGGTGACCGACCGGTCGCCGAACTCCTCGACCAGGGCGGGCGCCAGTCGCAGCGGGGCGGACGCGGCGGGCACCAGCTCGCGCAGCGCGATCCACTCGGACTCGTCGACCAGCCCTTCGAACGGTCGCGGCACGAAGATGTCCCGCACCTTGTCCCGGCGGGGAGTGGTGTCGCTGGCTACTCGCTGGCTCTTTCGACGCTTGCTCACGGCGTCACAGCCTAGTACCAGAGCGGCAGTAGTCGACGCCGACCAGGGGTTACCCGTTAGCACGCCAATGTGGTCGAAATGGTCGCCGGGTCGGACCTCAGCCGGCGAACGCTTTCGTCTGGACCGCGGCACGGTTCCATAGGGTCGCGGGTGCGAACGCGAAAAGGATGCTGAGGATACCGAGGAGTGTGATGGAGAGGCCCACACCGATCTCGTCCGCGGCGAGCCCGGCAATGAACGCGCCCACTCCCTGTGCCGTCGCGTTCGTTGAAGCGGCGATCCCCATGCCCCGACCCCGTTGGTCGTCGGGAAGCAACTCGGCCAGCGAGGACGCCGCTATGACGACGAGGACGGACCACGCCGCCCCGCTTACTCCAAAGGCGAGCACGGTCAGATAGGGATCGCGGATGGTAAGTGCGGCGAGCAGCGGTACGCCGGGGACGAGGCAGGCGATCGGAAACAGTCTTGCGTACCGGTCGGCGGTCACGAACCTAGCGAAGATCGCGAGCGTGACCACAGAGAACAACCCTTCTGCGGCCATGAAGAGGCCGACCCAGCGGTTGCTCAGGTGCAGATCGGACGCCCATGGCACAGAAAGCGCCTTCGGTGCCGTGAGGAAAAGTCCCATAAAGGTGGACAAAAAGATCGCTCGTCGAGCCGGCGAGCGCCAGATCGTGCCGAAAGTCGTGGTGACAGTGCCCGTTGCCCCGGCGGTCGCAACGGCGGGACGGAAGGTGACCGACGCGCGGACGATCAACGCTGCCGCGATGAAGGTCAGGCTGTCGACGAGGAGACACACCGTTGGTGTGAAAGCTGTGGCGATGAAGCCACCGGAGCAGAAACCGACGAGTTGCCCGCCCTGTGAGAGTGACTGCCGAAGCGCCATGCCCGGCCCGTACTGCTCTCGTGGCAGGACATCGCGGAGAAGCGCCAGACGGGTCGCTGTGTAGGGGCCGGACAAAAACGACGATGCGGCAACCAGGCAGCACAACGCAGCGAGCGGGAGGCCCGAGAGTGCCATGGTCAGCACAATCACCGCCCGCAGGGCGTCGATCGCTACTGAGACGCTTCTACGTGGCCGTCGATCGGCAAGGGGCGACAGCAGGAGTCCACCGGCGACAGTGGGCAGGTATGTCATCGCGTACGTCAGGCCACTCAGCCCCGCCGATCCGGTCCGCTCGAATATCAGCAACGCCAGCGCCACCCTGGACAACTGATCGCCAACAACGGAGAGTACTTCGGTGCCGACGAGCGCGACGAACTCGCGATTCCTGAACAAGCGCAACATGCGATATTCGCCTAGGTATCCGAGGGGCGGTTGGTGGCATCAGGCTTGCATAGTGGAGTGAACTGTCACTTCATTCCAACTCGGATGCGCCACCTCCGGGGCTCGGGTTCGCCCCTCCCGCGCACATGCCTTGCTGATGCTGATGCTGATAAGATCAAAATTGACATACCCGCGCCTCATCCGTGGATCACTAGATGCGGTGATGTCGGCGCGCGGTGTGGTCCTGAGGAGGTGAACCATGACGAAGCACCCTGATTGGTGAAAGGTCCCACCTGCGAGGTAGTTGAGTCTGACGCGAAGGCGAACCGGTAGCCGGGTCGTTCGGGACTCGCCGGTGGCGGGCCACTCACACGTGGTTCGCCACCGGGCTTACTGCCTCAGGTCAAGCTGTGGCGACCAGATCGGGTTGGGTCGTCGAGGTCGGGTCGAACTCCGCCCAGACGCGCTGGCCCATGCCGTCACGCTCGACGCCCCAGCGGGTCGCCAGGCCGGCCACGATGTGCAGGCCGCGCCCGTCCGCCGCGTCCTGGCCGGCGATGCGGATACGGGGGCCGGTGCCCGCGCCGCCGTCGGTCACCCGCAGCTGGATCCGTGGGCCCTCGCCCGACGGCCGCAGCCGCCACGCCACCCGGACCACGCCGCCGGGCAGTGGACGCGCGTGCCGGACCGAGTTGCCCACCAGCTCGGCGAGCACCGCGATGAGATCCGCGAGGAGCACCGGGGGTACGACGTCGGCCAGATCGTCGGCGAGCCGATGCCGGGCCAGCCGTGCGCCGACGGGGTGATGGGGAACCACCACGCACCACGCCCGGTCCCTCGCCGCTGCCGCTGCCACCGTCGCCTCCACGTCGTGCCACCGCTGGTCAACCGCGCGGTAGGCGCACCTCTGCGACCGTACCGCCGTCGGTCCTCGGACGTAGGGATACCCATCCATTCTGTTGTTCAACGATCCGGCGGACGAGATACAGGCCGAGCCCCGCTCCGGGATAGCCGCGTCGGTCACCGGACTCGCCCTGCCAGAACCGGTCGAACGCCCGTTCCACGTGCTGCGGCCGGATGCTGATGCCGCGGTCACTCACCCGGAACGCGACCAACTGGCCGTCGACCCCGGCGGTGACCTCGATGGGCGAGCCCGGCGGCGAGTACTTGCCGGCGTTCGTCACCAACTCGGTCAGTACGGTCGCCAGGCTGGGACGGTGGCCGAGCGCCTTGGGCAGGTCGGCCGGCAGGCGCAGCGTCAGCCGGTGCCGCAGCTCCGCCGGCAGGTCCACGATGGCGGCGCGCAGCGCCTCACCCAGGTCGAACGGGGTGGGCGGTTCGTCCCCCGGTCCCGTCTCGGCCGCCGAGGAGAGCAGACGGTCGACCAGCCGGGCCAGCTCGTTGGCCCGTTGCCCGATCACCCGGGCGGCCTGCCGCCGGTCGGCGTCGGTCAGCGACTCCCAGTGGTCGGTGAGGGTGTCGGCGTACCCCTTGATGACGGTGACCGGCGTGCGCAGCTCGTGGCTGGTCACGGCGACGAACAGCTCCCGGTCGTGATCGCGGCGCTGCTGGTCGGTGATGTCCCGGAAGGTGACCACCCGCAGCGCGCCCGGGCCGGGCAGGTCACCGGAGGTGATGCGCAGCCAGCGCCCGTCCGGCAGCCGGTGGTCGCGGACCTGGCCCGAAGGTGGCAGCGGAAACGGCAACGGCCCGTTCAACGCCTGCTCTGCCGTCCGACTGGTGACCTGCACGGCGGCCGGGTTCCACAGCCGGACGTGGCCGTCCCGGTCGACCACCGCCAGCCCGTCGGCGAGTGCCGCCACCACCGGCCCGTCGCCGTGCACCGGCAGCCCGCTCTGGTCGCCGTACATGTGCGCGACGCACGAGGCGAGGTACGCGATCACTCCCTGCTGCTCGGCGCCCGGCTCGTCGTCGCCCGGATAGAAGGCGTGCAGGCTGCCGGCGGTGTGACCGCCGATCTCGGCCCGGCCGACCACCATCCGGCGCAGTCCGCTGCCGGCCAGCTCGGCGGCGAGCTTGCCGCTCAGGTCGGTAACCCGGACCTGGCTCACCCGGGGGCCGGAGAGCAGACGGACGGTGTCCGGGTCGTCCACCGCGAGCGGGCGGCCGACCGCCCACTCCGCCGCGCCGGTCGCCGCGATCACCCGCCCGCCGGTGGGACCGAACTCGACGAACGCCATTCCGCTCGCGCCCAGCGCCGGTTGGGTCAACCGGAGTAGCTGGATGAGGACCGGTAGGCCCGCTTCCCCAGCGTTGATCATCTCGATCACGACGGTGTGGCCGGCGAGAAGAGCGGGAAAATCGATACGCTCCGGCATGTGCCGAGTGTGCCCCGCCGGCCCGGCTTTCGGCACCCCCGGTCGTCGCTCAGGCGTAGGCGTAGGTGCTGCCGGCGGTCGGCACGCCGGACGGCCAGCTCGGCGTCGCGGCCCGATCAGCGGTCCCGCCGAGCCAGGACGTGCGCCGGACGGTCCGTGATGATGCCGTCCACCTCCTCGGCCAACACCATCTCCATGTCGGCCGGGTCGTTGACCGTCCAGACGTACACCTGGTTGCCGGCGGCGCGCAGCGCGGGCAGCAGGCGGGGGCGGGCCCGGAGCAGGCCGATGCCCGGCCCCGCGATGCGGGCGCCGAACGGCAGCCGGCCCAGCCGGAGCCAGGGCGGAAGCACCTCCAGCAGCAGCACCGTGGGCAGCGTCGGGGCCAGCTCCCGGACCCGCCGCACCGCCAGCGGTGAGAACGACATGACGGTCACCTGGACCGGGTCGTCCGGTGCCGGATCGGCCAGTCCGTACTGACGCAGCAGGTCGACCAGCCGCCGCTCCACCTGCGAGCCGTAGCGGGACGGGTGCTTCGTCTCCACCAGCAGCCGCACCGGCCGCCCGGCGGCGAGCACCGCGTCGAGCAGACGGGTCAGGGTCAACAGCCGGGTGTGTGACTCGTCCGGCGGCAGGTCACCGCTCGGGGCGCTGCCCGGATGCCACGAGCCGAAGTCCAGTGCCTCCAACTCGGCGAGGGTGCGCGCGCTGACCAGGCCGCGGCCGTTGCTCGTACGGTCCAGCCGGCGGTCGTGTACGCAGACCAGATGCCCGTCCCGGGTCAGCCGGACGTCGCATTCCAGCCCGTCGGCGCCCTCGTCGAGGGCGCGCAGGTAGGCGGCGAGGGTGTGCTCCGGGAGGTCGTACGAGGCGCCGCGGTGCGCGAAGACCAGTGGTCCGCCCATCCCGCCCGCCTCAGATGACCTGGCCGGGCTGCCCGTTCGCGTCGACCACTCCTCGGCCGACCGCAGCCCACTGGCGCATCCCGCCGTCGGCGTTGCGCACCTGCCCCCAGCCGTTGTTGACCAGGTAGGCGACGACCTGGGCGGAACGTCCGCCGGAGCGGCAGATGACGGCGATGTCCCGGTCGGTGGGCACCTCGGCCAGTCGCGCGGGCAGCTCCATCATCGGCAGGTGGTGGGCGGTGGGGGCATGGCCGGCCGCCCATTCGTCGGCCTCCCGCACGTCGAGCAGGTAGGTGTCGTCGGTGATCTCGGTCACGGGCACGGTGGGAACCTGGGGTCCGAACACAGGAAGCAACACTAGATCCTCGCGGGCCGGATCGGCACCGACCCGGCCGTCGCCACTGTCACAACCGCGTCACCCAGCGCAAGTTGGCCTGTGCCCAGGCCGGTACGCGGGCGCCCCGGACCGCCTCGAAAAGCCCGTTCCCGCCGTTGTCGAGCACCACGTACGAGACCTGGTCGATGGTCTGCGGCGACGAGGGCACTTGGACGCCGCGCATCCCGTCGGGCGGCAGCGCGCGGAGCGCGAGGAGCAGATCCTCGAGGGGTACGCCGTTGGTGTCGACGGTCAACGAGCCACCCACCGCGCGGAGCACCTGGTCCAGCTTGACCGGGTTGTTGCGCAGGTCGGCGTCGCCGGCGCTGTCCAGCATCGCCCGCAGGAGCTGCTGCTGGTGGCGCTGCCGGTCGTAGTCGCCCCCGGGCAGGCCGTAGCGCTGTCGTACGTAGTCCAGCGCCTGTGCCCCGTCCATCCGCTGGCAGCCGGTCGAGAAGACCCGGTTGGTGTGGATCGAGCGGACCTCGGTGTCGACGCACATCTGCACCCCACCAAGGAGGTCGATCACCTTCCGGAAGCCGGAGAAGTCGATGAGCGCGGCGCCGTCGAACCGGATGCCGGTGAGCCGGCTCAGGGTGGTCGAGAGCAGTCGGGTGCCGGCCGGCCCGCCGCCGCCGTGCTCGTACGCGGCGTTGATCTTGTCGGGGCCGCCGCCGAAGCCGTTCGCGGGCGGGATGGCGACCAGCAGGTCACGCGGGATGGAGACCAGGTACGCCTCGCGCCGCCCGGCCGGCACGTGCACGATGAGGATGGTGTCGGAGCGTTGGTCCGGTTCGCTGCTGCCGGCGCGTCGGTCGGTGCCGATCAGCAGGTAGTTGAGCGCCCCGTCCAGGTCGGTCCGGTCGGTGCGGGCGTCGGCGTCGAGCAACTGCTCCTTGGTCACCGTGCGGTCGTACCGGTGGGTCAGTGTCCTGAGGCCGACCACGGCGAGCCCGGCCAGCAGGACGAGGGCGAGGCCGATGCCGAGCAGGAAGCGTGGCCAGCGGGCGCGGTGTGGCCCGGCCGGGTGTGCCCGGCCGGCCGCGTTCCGCCCCCACCTGGACGTGACCGTCTCCCCGCAGCCGATACATGAGGTCTGTTCACCTCAGGCTACGGAACGTGAGGGGGCGATCGTCGGGCTTTACGCGAACGCGGCTGGGTGAAAACTCTCGGTTACTTTCCCTGCCGTAGTCGATGGCGAATACGCGCAGATCTAAGGCAGCACGGCAGAACACTTTGGTCCTGCGGCAGTACGCCGATCACAGAGCGTAACCGATCATATTGATGAATCAACTGTTCGTCTGGACCTTCGGCTTACTCTCAGTAACGGTGGCTACGAATCTGTCAACTGCCTCTGGGTGGCGCAGGGTTTGGTGGCCGTCGAGGATCGGCCGGCCGTTCCTTCACATATGGGCAAGCAGGAGTAACGATGGCGCTCGAGTGTCGCGAATTCGTGGCCACGTGGCTACCGCAGGGCATGTACGTGAGCCTGGAACAGGGCTCGGTGCCGCCCGAGGTGTTCGACGCCCAGTCAGTGCCCGGCGCGCACCTGCTGCACGTGGCACAGGAATCGGTCAACTCCGCAGCGGTCCGGGACATGCTGTTGGCGCAACCGCCGGGCGTGCTGGCACGGATGGTGGACGGGTCGGCGCTGTCGGTCGCCGTGGGACTCGACAAGGCCGGTGCGTTCGCTCGTGCAAATGCACTGGGCCTGCCCGTTCTTGTTCCTGACAACACGCTCGCCGGGGAGGAAGACGAGCGGATATTGGCGATCGACGCTCAAGGGAGCTCCGCGCAGACCCCGGCCGTTGCGGATTACGTACTGGTGTTGCCGGAGTCGCACCTACTCACCCAACATTCGGCGACTCGCCGTGAGCTCGACGCCAGCCTGTCGCAGCTGCTGATCGGCCCACCGATGCCCAGCCAGGTCCGATTTATCGATGCCGACAAGGTCGAGTTGGGTATACCACCGTTGATGCTCGACACCCTCACCGACCAGGTCGGCGGGATCGCTGGTGTCGAGGAACTGGCCGCCTCGACCGAGGATGCGTCGCTCGTGCAGGGCGGGGTGATCGGGCTGTGGCGGGCACTGGCGGCCCTGGAGCTCGGCGAGGCCAGGCTGGTCACCGTCGATGCGCCTGGCGCGGATACCGCCACGACCGTGCTGGCACTGCGGTTTCCCGGCGGCGTCGGGCTCCTGCACGACACCTCGTCGGGCGTGCGGGCCGCGACTCTGCCTCGGCGTCCGGCCGCGCTGAGCATTGCCCACGCGGACGTGTCGGAGAAGGCGACCGCCCTGGTCGACGGTTCCGCGCTGGCGTATCCCTGGCTGAGAAGCGTCAATCCTGAGCGGGAGGCGGCTCCGACTGCTGACGCCTTCACGCTGAACTGCGTGATCACCACGATCGCCGTCGATCTGTCGCTGATCGACGGCCATGGTCACCAGGCCAGCGGCGTGGACACCGCGACCGGACCGAAAGATCGGGGACTGCCGGAGACCTACCTGGCGAACTATCAGGCGCAGAGGCTTGGCTTGCCCGACGGGGAAAGCCGGGCCTACTCGTCCGGGAGCCTCGAAGCCGTCCACGACCTGATGGCCGCCGCCCCGCGGGGTGCCCGTGGCCTCGTGCTGATCTACGGCGAGGACGCCCGCGCGCCACACGCCTTCAACGTGGTGCACGGTCCGTACGGCGTCAGATTCCTCGACGGTCAGCGCGGCGGCCCCGCCCGGCCCCCGCAGGTGATCACCGATGTCGCCTTCCTGCCCCTCACCGACAACATCGAAGTCCCGAACGAACATCCGCTCACCGTGTTGTCACCCGACCGCCGCGCCGGCGCCATCGGATTTGAAGCGGAAACAGCGTACCGGACCTCTGCTCCGGTCAGGCTAGTCAAAGACGAAGGCGTTCAGGAGATTGCGACCTCGCCCAATTTCGACATCCACCTTGAGTCCTCTGGCTCCAACACCATCATCGAGTTGGTGTCAAAGCCGTACAACGTTCTCGACGGAGAGACTCGCCACCGGCGACGCGACGAGGTGTGGCGCGATTTTACGCGGACGTTGCAGCGGATGGCTGACGTTAAGGGGTACCCCAGGCTGAAGACGTTGTTCAGTGAGAGCAACGGATTCCAGGCCGTAGATAGCGACGTTCTCGACGTCTACAATTTAAGAGGCACTCAAAGTTTTATCGACGGTTCGGATGATCCACTAAGCAACATGTATATGCAGTACACAGTAGGTGTTCCGCTGGCGGGCGTGTATCAGTTGCTGAAATTTGGTGAGCAGCACACCTGGGATATAAGCCGCAAGGCGCTAGTCGGGGCGGCGCTTGGCTTCGCCGATCAGGTGTCGGCGCTCTACCGAGCGGCTATGAGCGCCCCCAACGCGACCGGTAACTGGACGCAGGTCAGCGATTCTTCGTTGGCGCGTGACATAATGGAGCTTCGCGGTCTGTCGGCCCTGGCGTACACGCACGTTCTCGCTCCCATACTGGACCTCTCCGAACAGTATGCGGAATCTCGGCGGCAGTTGGTCAAAAATTATTTGCTGGCGGCCTCCCGAACTTCCCTGACGGCCATCCGGGGTCTACTTTCCGAACGGGCGCAGGACTGGGTGCAGGCAAATGCGAGCCGTGTGAGGAACCAGCTCACCGCGCACGCCTTGTCAGCGTTTCCCCAAATTCGACTGTATCTGAGCCAGACCGAAGGTGGCCGCCTCTTCAGCCGAACCGTGCTGGGAGCGGATGACACCTATAGTCTGGGTAGTCTTATCGACAACGTGCTACTTCCGCCGTCGCCGCGTAATCCCGAGCTCACTCAGGACAAGGTTCTCGGCATTCGCACCCATGTCAGCGCGGCGGACTTGGCCCGCGCCGGTGATCGCCTCATTTTGATGGAACTCCGCGCCTACGGGCGCAGCGGATATAGCGGTGTGGCTGATATCGAGCAGTATCTCAGCCGCTTGGAAACGCATATCCGTCACGTTGCCCGTTCCACGGCAGCCGCCCAGACTGCAGCCGATAATGATCAACACATCACCGGCTCGTTCCCGTTCAAGCGACGCAGCAGTGAGCTGATCGGTGATCATCGTTCCCAGGTGGAAGAGATCGCGCGGCGGATCGTGCAGCGAATTGTCGCCAGCGGCGCTTCAGCGAATGTCCTCGTGGAGGGCGGCGGGAACAAAAGCGGAAGCGACGCCGGAGCGCAACGGGCGAAAGCCGTGGCCGAAGCTCTCGCGGCGTCCGCGCGAGAGCACCTGGACGGCGTAGGCCTGGCGCGCTCATTGATCACCGTCCAGCACCAGGGCAGAGGCGATGGTGTCAGCGGAAGCCCGCACCCCGCGCAACGCGCTGCGGCCGCCGCCAACCAGCGCACCGTGGTGTTGTGGCTGGAGCCTCCGGCGGAGCAACAAACCACTCAGACGCGGGCGTGGGACATGCGAACCACACGTTTCGGCTCTGCGGGCGCCGACGTCGAGACACGGGAAGTGCCGTCGGACTACACCAACGAGTCACTGCGCACGGCGTACCCCTGGCTTGGACAGATCAACCCGGGTCGTGCCGCCGGCGGCGAGTACGCGACCAACTGCATCATGGCCGCGCTCTCCCTGGACCTCTCGTTGCGCGAGGGGCGGGTCTATGAGACGGCCACCACCGAGCCGTTGGACGGCGGCGACCTGCTCAACTATCAGCAGCAGGTGCTGGATCTGGCCGATGATCAGCACCGGGTGTACGAAATTCCGACCATTGAGGCGGCCGTGGAGGCACTGCGGGCGGCTGCCCCCGAGTCGCGGGCGCTGATCGCCGTGCGCCGACCTGAGAGTCAGGTCAGCCACGTGTTCGTCGGCATCCGCGATGGGCGCGGAGTCGCCGTCGTCGACCCCCAAACGGGTCGTCTGGGGCGGCTGCCCCTGGACACGACCGGTCTGGCGCTCATTCCGCTGTCGCACGACATCGCGCCGTCGACGCTCACGTCGCAGGCCGTGGACGTCCCTCCGGTGATCGTGTCGGTGCAGTCGGACCCCTCAGGAGACGGTGCCTACCTGGACGCCGCTACCCGAGACCTATTGGCCACCCTTTCCGCCCGAACCGTCGCCGCCGCGCGTCGGAGCGGTCCAATCGACGTTCAGGTCGACGGTGGCTGGAGCAGGACTACGCCAGATGCCGGCAACGCCGCCGCGCCGTCCCCGGCTCTTCGTGTTCAAGCGGTACTTGATCATTTGATGCCCCTCATCCGGCGGGGCCTCGCGGAGCTCGGTCTACACCGAGACACGGTCACCGTCGACGTTGTCCGCCGTGGACCGCAGACGCCTTCGGCGACGACGGACGCGACCTCGGGTGCTGGCGTGGACCAGCACGCAGTCACGGTCCGGTTGCTACCCGCGCGACGGATGCCTGCGGCGGACCCGTCCAGTGCGGACCAGCACCTGGTTGTCAGCGTCAATGAGCTGCTGGTCCGGTACAACCGCAATGCCTCGGCCGCGGTGATTCTCGACGCCCGCGACGCGCATCCGATACGACAGACCGATGTCGGCGGGATCGTCAGCGCCGTGGCTGAACGCATCCTCTCCGGCGGTCTGTCCGATCGGATGCTCGGCGGATCACGGCGAGGCGTGGATCGACAGTACGACCACCAACTGTTCGGTGCCAGGCAGCCGACCCTGGGGCCACAACAGGCGCAGCTGACGGGCAGTAGTTCGACAGCACCGCAGTCGCTCGCAGATCAACGGGCGCGCCCGAATCCGATGCGTGGACACGTGCTCGGGCTGGCGGCGGCTGATGGTTCGGTCTCTCTCCAGGCGGTGGCGGACGCACGGCCCGACGTGCGGACGCTCTTCCTTCGATTCACGGACAGTGGGGTGGACGTAGGGCCAATCGACGAGATGACGCGTAACGAGCGGCGGCTGGGTTTCCTCCCCGGAGGACGTAACAAGCCTCGCAGGCCGGTGCGGATCATCATCAACACACCTCACGGCGAGGCTGGTGAGGCGGTGCTAGACCAGCTTCGCCGCGCGTTCCGCGATACCGGCCGGGAGGCGTTCGTGCCGGCGCCCGGCAACAGAGTGGCGCTGTTTCAGGGCGATCTGGCGGCTGTGAACAGCCAGAGGAAGCCCGGGCAATGGGTGTCGGTCGGCGCGCAACGGCCGACTGAACCCCGCCACTACACAACGGACCCCTGGGGACTTCTGGGTCGGGACATGGACGACCCGCGATTCCTGCCCACCGAGGATGAGCTTGTCTGGTGGATGGTTCGCGATTCGACGTTGCCTGCCTCGCTGGAGCGACCGGCCGGTGAGTCGATCAGGTCATTCGGGCTGGAGTTGGAATTCGCCTTAGCGCCTGGGATGCCTGAGCAGGAGGTTGCCGTACGTCGAGGCCGGATGGTCAATGACCTGCGTACCTTGGGATTGACTAAGCAATCGCTTGTCAGGGACGCACACTCTGCGCGAGACGAGGGCTACAATTCGCGACGGTCCGGCTGGAATCTCGAATTGGACGGCTCTGTTTCTGGTGAATTGGTGTCGCCGATCCTTCCGTACCAGCAAGCTTCCGATGAAGAGCGCTCGCGACTCTGGCGCGATGTCGCATTGGCGCTCGCCGTGATCCGCCGCCACGGCGGGAGGTCGAGCGCCAAGGTCGGGGGCCACGTGCACCTCGGCGTTGGAGATTACCAACGCGACGTGGCTGTCATGCAACGGCTGATCGACGCATTTCGGGGGCACCAGGATATCCTGTACCGGCTGGCCACCATGCCAGGCCAGCGCCTGCACCGCGGCACACTTTACGCCGCGCCGCTCGCCCCACCCGCGCGGTTCAACGAGCAACCCGTGTGGCCCTACTTTGACCTTCGCCGCGACGGCGGGGTCAACAACCGCGACATCGCTCTCAACGCTACGCCGCTTTCCGATGCCCACGCGGCGAATCGGCCCGGCAAGGACGACCACATTGAGGTCAGAATCTTCGACGGCGATCTGAGTCTCGGTGGAGTGCAGCTGCGCACCGAACTCAGCCGTGCCTTGGCGGACAGAGCCACCGGGCCTTCCAATCGTGTTCCTCAGTATTCGGCACTGGGTGAACACTTCCTACGCTGGGACCTGGATAATTCAGAAGACGCAGCTGCCCTGGAGCGAATACTGGAGTTGCTGCCGGCCGAAGCGACGGCAGCCCGCCTGCGCGTGAGAGAGTTATGGCGGCGTACCGCCTGGCAGATGCCGATCACGGTGCGCCAGAGTTACCGCGACGGTCTCTTCTTTCCGAGGCAGATACCTGACCAACGCGAGTGGCAAATGCTTTCGCCGATCGCCGAGCGCAATATGCGTCAACCCACCTTCGTCTACCAGCCAATGATCGGGGAATTCCGACCTGCGAACCCCGTTGCGCTTTCAAGCTTGCTGGAACAATGGAAGCCAGCCGGTGCTGGGACGCCGGCCATTGCCCACGGGGTCGTGATCGCACTCGCAAGGACACCGGTCGACCATCTCGGGATGTTGCCCAGGACTCTTGGTGTGTCGGTGGTCCAGCCGAGGGGCAATCAGTGGTCGGTCCAGGCGATATCCGGGGGAGGAGGATGGCTGTCGGCGAGCGGATGGGAGTTGCTCACCCGCAATGCCGACGGTTTCCCGATTGCCCGGCCTCTCGGTAGGGTATTCGGCCCGCAGGAATTGGAGTCGGTGTTAGGCGAACTACGGACCATCGGTCCTGTGCCTTCGGCTCCGGTCGCCGGTACGACTACCGGCCGGCGCCTCGGTCTCCTCCTCGGTTCGGAGCAACCGCAACTGTCGCAGGGGGATCTGGCGGGGGTGCCCCGTGTGGACTCGGTCGGGGATGGCTCATGGCTGGGTGATGACGCGCAGCCGGTCATGTGGCAGCCCTTGCCAGGCGCTCGTGGTGGCTGGGCTCTGTTGCCTGATCATGAATTGGCGCAGGTCGGCGACATTGAGCTTCTCGGCGAGGGTGCCAGTGTGCCGGTGGTGGTTCACCCGGCAGTGAACGGGACGGTCCGGGTGCCGGTGCGCGATCTGGATGGTGTGGGGCAGGATGCTGCTGCCTCGACGCCAATGGATGGCGGCTCGGTGCGGGAGGTGCGTCTGACCGCCGAGCAGTTGGCACCATTGCTGGATCGGCGGCTCCCACCGGGCGCGCCGGTGGCGTTGCTCTCCTGCAGGGCCGGTGAGCTGCCGGACGGGTTCGCCCGCCAGCTCGCCACGGCCCTCGGACGAGACGTTGTCGCGCCGACCAGGGATCTGTTCGTTGAGCCGCCCGGCGGCCAGAGGCAGCTGTTCACCGTTGGGGGCGAGAGTTGGGTGCTGTTCACTCCCGACTATGACGACGGTTGGGACGTCGTGAACGACGAGATCGACGGTTTCGTCGACGATGACGGAGTGGCCCATTTGAGCGAACGCGCCGTCTATCCGTTTGACGGGATTGCCGCGGTCACCCTACCGCCGAGTTGGTCGGTGCGGTTGTCCGATGGGGTCACCGAGCAGCACCCTAACGTGTACGTGATCGGCGAGTCTGCCGCGCCTGCGCTGCGCAAGATGATCATGGACTTGGCGCAGGTGGCCAATGTCGATCACCCCGTGGTCGTGCTCGGCGCCCCGCATCCCGGCAAGCCCGCGCTCGCGTCCGACGTCGCCGGGTTGAACTACATGCTCGAGCAGCTCGCTCAACGCGACCGACTACCGGTGGTGGTCGCCCGCGCCATGATCACCAGCGAGTTGCTGACCGTGGTGCAGCAGTACGGTGCCACGATCCTGCACCCGACCACGCAACGGCCCGACAATGCGGGTATCGGTCTCGACATGTACTGGAAGGCAACCGCCTCCCGGAGAGACGAGCGTACGGCCGCCTCCGTGCATCTCTGGCCGGGGATCACCGCGGATGTCCTGCGCAGCGCTGTCACACTCTCCCGTCCCACCTCGGCGGTCGCGCGGGTCGAGGACACCCTCGGTGAGCTGATCTGGGCCGCTGACCTCGCCACCGCCCGCCGTGTCTTCGACACCGCTCGGCAACGCTGGTCACCTGAGCAGATGCGCGACAACCTCGCCCGCGTCGAGCAGATGATCGAACGGGTACCCGACCAGCCGGACCTGAGCCGCTACGCGCCGGTCCTCGAATTCGGCGCGACAGGCCACGCCGACATCGTCTTCGACTACGCCCTGGCCGACCCGGCGGACCAGCCCACAACACTGCTCACCGCCGTGGGCAACCTCGACACCGTCGGACTGCTCGACGCCGACCTCGACGGCGGCCTCAGCACCGGACGCTTGGCCGCCATGGTCACCGCGGTCGGCACCACCGACATCAGCGCATCCGTGCTCACCGTCATCGGCGACATCAAGGCAGGACGGTTCACCGACGCCAACACCTTCATCGAACGCAACCGCGACCGACTCACCATCGAACAGAAACAACACTGGGTCGACGCGATCACCAACCTGCGTGAGTTCCCCACCATGCAGAACATGCCCGAACAGCCAACAGCCGATCACCTCCTGCAACTCGCCCAAGGCGTGCTCAACTGCTGACCAAGCCCTGAACCCGAGCCTCCGGGTCGAACTCGCGCAGAGGGGGTCCTCGTTCCGTATCGAGGACCCCCTGCTGGGTGTGTTGCGTGAGAGCCGCGCCACCGTCACTTGCGGCCGGAGATCACCTCGGGGTGGTTGAAGACGAACTCGGCGAGCTTGTCCTGCTTGACCGCCTCGAACATCTGCATGGTCTCCGCGTTCAACGCCTCACGGTTGTTGCTGTTGCCGTTGAAGCTGCCGTTGTTGGTCTTCAGCATCGTCAGCTCGTTCGCGGTGACCCCACGCATGGTGAAGATGAAGTCCTCGATCGGCACGCCGCCGGTGTCCAGGACGAAGGCCTTGCCGGCCGCCTTGATCAACGAGTTCATCTTGGCCGGGTTGGTCAGCATGCCGCCGTCGGTGGCCTTGCGGGCCATCGCCTTGATCAGCTGCTGCTGGTTCTGCTGCCGGTCGTAGTCGCCGCCGGGGAGGCCGTAGCGCTGCCGGGCGTAGTCGAGGGCGGCCCAGCCCTCCATCTCCTGGCAGCCCTTCTTGTGCACCACCGGGGTCATCGACTTGCCGGTCTTCTTGGCGTCGGCGTTCCACATCGGCTTGCCGTCGACGAACGACATGTGCTTCGACTTGACCTCGTGGCTGACGCAGATCTTGACCGTGCCCAGCGTGTCGATGACGTTCTTGAAGCCACCGAAGTTGATGATCGCCGCGCCGTCGAAGCTGACGCCGGTGAGGCGCTTGATCGTCTGGGCCATCAGCTGGGCGCCACCCTCCCAGCCGCCACCGTTGCGGGCGCCGGCCTGGAACGCGGCGTTGATCTTGTCGGTGCCGCCGGCGAAGCCGCTCTTCTTGAAGGGCGGGATCTGCGCCTCGGTGTCCCGGGGGATCGAGATCAGGTACGCCTGGTCGTGCGAGGCCGGGATGTGCAGGATGATGATGCTGTCCGACCGGACGTCGTCGGCGGCCCACCGCTCCCGGGCGTCCACGCCCAGCAGCAGCATGTCGATCGGGCCGTCCAGGCTCGCGCCACCCTCGGCGTCGGACTTGCTGGCGTCGCCGAGCAGGTTGCGCTGGGCGATGTCGCCGGTGGCCTGACCGATCAGCACCTTCGTGCCGACGATGGCCACCCCGCTGCTGAGCATCAGCACCGCACCGAAGATCACGGTCAGGCGGGCCCAGAGCGGGTCCTTGCGCCGGGGACGCTTCTTCGACGGCCCCTTGCCGCCTGTCCGCTTGTCGCCACCACCCGGCGGACGACCGCCCGGACCACCGCCGGACGGGCCTGGCTGCACCGGTATGGACGCGGCGATCCGGCCGCTCGGCGCGGCGGACCTGGTGGACGGAGGGCGACGGCTGGCCTGAACCGGCATTCGTGCTCCAGCTCGTGATCAGGAGGGGGCGGCACCACTGTACGGACATCAATTCGACTTTGCGAGTTCATCTGCACTCAATCAGGACGACAGGCTCAGTCAACCGGGCGATCGGCTCCACTCGATGGCCGAAACGGTGAGTCCGTCTCGCGTCCGGCCGACCGCCCGTGCCGCCCCGGTGCTCAGCCGCCGTCGGTGCTCTTCGGCGGGTTGGCCTTCACCCAGTCCGCCATGGTGTCGGCCGACATCGCCTGGTACATCGCCAGTGCCTTCTCCCGGTTCGAGACCACCACCGACTCGCCGTTGATCGTGTCGCTGCCCGAGTTCGGGCTGGTCAGGAACGTGAGGTTCTCACCCCGCAGGTTGCGGAACTGCACCGCCATATCGGTCAACGAGAAGTCCTGGTCGACGGTCACCGCCGCGGTCACCGATTTGAGGAAGTCGTTGAGCTTCTTCGGGTTCGCCAGCGTGCCGGTGCTCGCCGCCTTGTCCATCAGCGCCCGCAGGAACTCCTGCTGGTGCCGCATCCGGGCGAAGTCACCCTCGGGGAACTGCTTACGCTGCCGGATCCAGTCCAGCGCCTCCGAGCCGTCCATGTGGTTGGTGCCCTTGGTGAACGTCCGGTACGGCTTGTGGATCGAGGTGATCGTCCGCTCCACCTTCAGGTCCACGCCGCCGAGGGCGTCGGTGACCTCCTTGAAGCCGCCGAAGTCGATCGCCATCACGTGGTCGATCCGGACGTCGGTGAAGCACTCCACGGTGCGGACCGCCAACGGCAGACCACCGAAGGCGAACGCCGCGTTGATCTTCGCGCGCTGGCCGGAGCCGCAGTCCGCGCCGGCGCTCTCCGGGATCGGCACGTACAGGTCGCGCGGGATGGAGACCAGGTACGCCTGCTGGTGGTCGGCCGGAATGTGCATCACGATGATCGTGTCGGCCCGCCACTGGCTCTTGGAGTCGACCGGCGCGTCCGGGTCCCGGGAGTCGCTGCCGACCAGCAGGATGTTCAACGCGCCGTCGACGGGCTTCGCCGGCCGACCGCCGGTGATCTGCGCGAACGGGTCGGTGCGGGCAAGATCGTTGTTGAGGTTGCGCGCGTACAGCCACGCGCCCAGACCGCCGAGCAGCGCCAGCACCAGCACCGCGACACCGGCCACCAGCCCGATCCGGCCCCACCGCGGCCGGGGGCCACGCCGTCCCGGCCCGCCGGCGCCACCGGGCCCGCCAGGTCCCGTGGGCCCCGACGGCCCGCCCGGGCCGGGCTGCTGCTCGTCGTACGACGGATACCAGCGCGCCTCTGTCGGACGCGCACGTCCGGAGGCGCCCCGGTCGGGGCCGGGCACCGAGGCGCGCCCGGCGCTGCGGTGCAGATGCGGGTGAGGAACGCCGGCAGGGGTCGCTGACATGCAACTCAGGGTACGTAGCGGGAGCCACTACCGCCCTCAGGTGACACTCAGCGATCGGCGGCCTGCCGGGAGCTGGTTACCCTAGCCGCGCCCGGAAGTACTCGATCGTGCGTCGCAGGCCGTCTTCGGGCGTCACCGTCGGCTCGTATCCGAGCAGTTCACGGGCGAGAGTCAGATCGGGACGGCGCATCTCCGGGTCGTCCGAACTGCGCGTGATGTACGTCACCTGCGAGCTGCTGTCGGAGAGCGACACGATCAACTCGGCGAGTTGACGCATGGACATCTCGTGTTCGGTGCCGCAGTTGACCGGGCCGGTCTCGGTCGAGTCGAGCAGCAGCAGGATGCCCCGCACCAGGTCCTCGACGAAGCAGATCGACCGGGTCTGATTGCCGGTGCCGTGCACGGTGATCGGCTCGCCGCGCAGCGCCTGGGAGATGAAGGTGGGGATGGCGCGACCGTCGTCCGGGCGCATCCGCGGGCCGTACGTGTTGAAGATCCGCACGATCGCGGCGTCCAGCCCCCGGTACCGGTGGTACGCCATCGTGGCCGCCTCGGAGAAGCGCTTGGCCTCGTCGTAGACGCTACGGACGCCGATGGGGTTGACGTTGCCCCAGTAGGTCTCGCGCTGCGGGTGCTCCTTCGGGTCCCCGTACGCCTCGGAGGTGGAGGCCATCAGGAACCGGGCACCGTCGGCGACCGCCCGCTCCAGCAGGTGCAGGGTGCCCACCGAACCGACCCGGAGGATCTCCACCGGCAGTTGGGCGAAGTCGGTGGGGCTGGCCGGCGAGGCCATGTGCAGGATCGCGTCGAAGCGCCCGGCCAGCGCCGGGTGGTGCGTCGGCAGGCCGTCGGAGAGGTCGGCTTCGACCAGGGTGAAGGTTGGCCGGTCCAGCAGGTGGGCGACGTTCTCCTTGGACCCGGTGACGAAGTTGTCCAGGGCCACCACCGTGCAGCCCCGGGCGATCAGGGAGTCGACCAGGTGCGACGGGACGAAACCGGCGCCGCCGGTGACGAGAACGCGGTGACCGGAACCGAAGCGCTCAGCAACCTTCATGCCGGTCAGCCTACCGACCCTCCTGAACAGCGAGAGGCCCCCTGTTGACGCGTGGCGTCAACAGGGGGCCGGTACGTCGATCAGTGGGCGCCGGCGCCGGTGAGGGCGCGGACCTCCAGCTCCGCGTACTTGTCCTCGTCGTGCTCCTTGGAGATGAGCGTGCCGACGAACCCGCAGAGGAACCCGAACGGGATGGACAGGATGCCCGGGTTGGACAGCGGGAACCACTGCCAGTCGTGGTCCGGGAACATCGACGTCGCCGCGCCCGAGACCACCGGTGAGAAGAACACCAGCACCACGGCCGAGACCAGACCGCCGTAGATCGCCCACACCGCTCCGGAGGTGTTGAACCGCCGCCAGAACAGGCTGTAGAGGATCGCCGGCAGGTTGCCCGAGGCGGCGACCGCGAAGGCCAGCGCCACGAGGAACGCCACGTTGAGGTTCTGCGCGAAGATCGACAGCAGGATGGAGATCGCGCCGATCACCAGGGCGGAGATCCGGGCGACCCGTACCTCCTGGCGCTCCGACGTCTCGCCCTTCTTCAGCACGTTCGCGTAGAAGTCGTGCGCCAGGCTGGACGAGGAGGCCAGGGTCAACCCGGCGACCACGGCCAGGATGGTGGCGAAGGCGACCGCCGCGATGATCGCCAGCAGGGCCGCGCCACCCAGTTCACCACCGAAGAACTCCAGGCCGAGCGCCTCGGCCAGCTGCGGCGCGGCCGTGTTGCCGGCCTTGTCCTGCGCGATGATCGCCGGACCACCCACCATCGCCGCCGCGCCGAAGCCGAGGGCCAGGGTGAGCAGGTAGAAGGTGCCGATGATGCCGATCGCCCAGAGCACGCTCTTGCGGGCCGCCTTGGCGGTCGGCACGGTGTAGAAGCGGATCAGGATGTGCGGCAGGCCGGCCGTGCCGAGCACCAGCGCGATGCCGAGCGACAGCAGGTCCATCTTGTTGTAGAACGTCTGCGTGGAGTTCCCGGCGACCTCCACCCCGTACCGCAGGCCCGGTCCCAGAAGTTTGTCGCCCTTGCCGGAGGCCGCCGCGGCGGCGCCGAGCAGCTCGGACAGATTGAAGTGGAACTTGGCGAGGACCAGCACCGTCATCAGCAGCGCGCCGCTCATCAGCAGGAACGCCTTGACGATCTGCACGTACGTGGTGCCCTTCATGCCACCCACGGTCACGTAGATGATCATCAGGGCGCCGACCATGATGATGGTCGCCACCTTGGCGGTGGCCGCGTCCATGCCGAGGAAGGTCGTGCCCGGCTTGATGCCGAGCAGCAGCGCCACCAGCGCGCCGGCGCCCACCATCTGGGCGAGCAGATAGAAGATCGACACCGTGATGGTGGAGACCGCCGCCGCCGTACGCACCGGACGCTGCCGCATCCGGAACGCCAGCACGTCGGCCATCGTGTACCGGCCCGAGTTGCGCAGCAGCTCCGCGACCAGCAGGAGGGCCACCAGCCAGGCGACCAGGAAGCCGATCGAGTAGAGGAAGCCGTCGTAGCCGTAGAGCGCGATGATGCCGGCGATGCCGAGGAACGAGGCGGCCGACATGTAGTCGCCACCGATCGCCATACCGTTCTGGAATCCGGAGAAGGACCGGCCGCCCGCGTAGAAGTCGGTGGCCGTCTTCGTCTGCCGGCTGGCCCAGATGGTGATGCCCAGGGTCACCGCCACGAACACCAGGAACAGCGTGATGGTCAGGTTGCGGGCCGTGTGGTTACCAGCCTCGGCCGCGAGGAGCAGGTCAGCCGCGTGGACCGTCATCATGGGTCACCTCCCCGATCTCGGCACGGATCCGGTCGGCGACCGGGTCGATCTTCCGGTCCGCGTACCGGGAGTAGAGCCAGGCGATCACGAACGTGGAGACGAACTGGAGCAGGCCGAAGACCAGCGCAACGTTGATGTTGCTGCCGAACAGCTTCGTGCCCATGAAGTCCCGGGCATAGGCGCAGAGAATGACGTAGAGCGCGTACCACAGGAAGAACGCGACGGTCATCGGGAAGACGAAGCCGCGTAGCGCGCGGCGCAGTCCGGCGAACTCGTCCGACTGCTGCACGGCCAGGTACTTGTCCGGCTGGGAAGCGGTCGGGGCGGGTGTGTCCGTGGACATCTATGGATCACCACCTTCACAGGCGTCGGGGGTAGTTCCGCGCACCGTAGAGAGCACGCTCCCCGACAAGGAAGGTCGAGATCGACGCCGGTCGTCGAGTGCGCCGAGCGGTTGGCTGGGTGCGCCGAGTGACCCACGTCACCCCGGTGACCGGTCGCGCGTCGAGAGCCCCTGGTCAGGCCGGCAGCTCGTGATACCGCCCCCGGTAGTGCAGCAGCGGCATGGTGTCCGCGCTCAGGTCGACGGCCTCGATGGTGGCCTCCACCAGCAGCCCCCAGCCGTACTCCCGGGCGGTGTCGAGCCGGCACCCCGCCCAGCCGCCGGCGTCGGACGGCACCGGACCGTAGGGCGTGTCGGTCCACGAACCGGTGGCGAAGAGCCCTCCCGGCGCGGGAAAGAGGCCGGCGAAGCGATCGGCGAGCTGCCGATGTGGCGGCCCGAGCGGCGCGACGGCGAAGCGACCCGCCTCCTCGACGGCGGCCCAGAGGTCGGACTCCGGATCGATCAGCCCGAGCAGCCGGTCCGGCTCTCCCTCCGCGACGAGTGTCGACGAGACCGTCAGCCCCGCCGGACCGGGTGCCGTCCAGAGCGTGACCGGCGCGGCGAGCCGACCCCGCAGCCGGCGGGTCGGTGACCGCTGTCCGGTCGGCACCGCGAACGGATCGGTGTGGTGGATCTCGGCACCCGGCTCATGATTCACGTGAAACATTGTGCCGCCCCGGCCTCGCACCCAACCCAGGAAGCGCGCGTGCAGGTCGGCCGGTCGCCCGTTCAGCCGGGCGAGCTGGTCGCCTGCCTCCGCCATCAACGTGCCCAGGTAGAACAGCAGCGCCGTGCGGTCGTCCCGGTACTCGGCCAGCAACGCGAGCCGCGCCGGTTGGCAGGGCCACGGCGCGCCGCAGCCCCGGCACCGCCACAGCGGCCGCATCGGCAGATGCGGCCGACTCACCCCACACCTCCGGCGGCCGGCAGGAGACAACACCTCTCTGAGCGTGATGCCTGAGAGTCATCTTGATGACCCACAGGCATCACGCTCGTTGGGGTGTGAGGTTCCCGGGCACGCCACGACGCGCCGCCGCGTGCCGGCTCGATCGCGCCCGGCACGGCCGTCGCCGCCACGTTCCTCATCGAGTACGACCACCGCGCCCCGCCCCGACCAGGATTGAACCCGAGCACGGCTGCCTCCTCCCAGTGGATGCGAGGGCCGCCCCGCTCGTGGGACTGACCGGGGTGGCCCGACGCAGGACCGGCCGCCGGGTCGTCGCCTCCACCGGCCGGGCCGCGCGCTCTCCACCCTGGACGGCGCGGCGTGGACACGGGAGGATTCCAGGGCTTACTACGCACCGTGGTCACGTACTTGCCAGATTGAGCGGGGGCGAGCATGTCGGATTCGGTGGCGGCTTCGTGTTCGCCGATCTGCCCGACGGAGACAGGGTGCTCTACCTGGAAAATGCCGCTCGCGGACACGTCGTGGACGACCCCGAGACGCTCCGGTTGATTGATCGCAAATGGGATAGTCTGCTCGGCGAAGCATTGTCCACAGGCGCGTCATTGGACCTGATCCGGAAGCTGAAGGTGACACCGTGACGATGATCGAGCCGCGCTGGCGCACCTCCACCCGGTCGACCGACTCCGGCGGCAACTGCGTCGAGGTGGCGGACAATCTGCCGGGTGTCGTACTGGTGCGGGACAGCAAGGATCGGTCCGGCCCGGTGCTCACGTTCAGCCCGTCGGCCTGGACCGGATTCCTCGCTGCCCGACCCTCTCGCGGCCCGGTCGACTAGCGCCGTGGCGTGACGGTGGCCAGTAGTTCCGGCTGACGCCGGTCCAGGACGTCACCGGCCAGGTACGCGCCGAGCAGCGCCGTGCCCAGCCCGTACGCCGTGCCGAACGGGAGGGCCAGCCAGAGCCAGGCGTCGCCGAGCAGTGCGGCGGCCACCACCATCGGCACACCGACGACCGCCGTGGTGACCATGGCCAACAGGGTGAGCAGACCCTTTGCCATGCCCGCGCCGCTGTTCATTCCGAACGGGTTGCTCGTTTCCGGCAGCGAGTATGCCCCGAGCACCGAGACGAAGCTGTTCACCGCCAACCCGGCGCCGTAGGTGGCGACCAGACTGCCCACCATGAGCCCGATCCACGCGGGTCGACTGAGCAGCACCGACAGCACCACCGCGACGAGCACCAGCATCGGTAGGACGTACAGCGAGAACGCGGTCATCCGCGCGCGCAGCTCGATCCGGCCGGGGACGCCGGCCACGACGTTCGCGGCGTACGCGCTGCCGTCGAAGCCGAACTGGTTGGCCAGGGTGGCCGAGGCGACTATGCCGACGATGAGCAGGGAGAGGGTGACCACGACCGGTGAGCTGTCGCCGGCAGCCGCCGTGAACCCCCCGTTCTCGGGGGACGCGAAGTCTCCACCCATGACGTTGACCAGGACGGGCACGAAGATGCCGACCACCGCGATCGTGATCAGGTTGGCTCGGCGGCGGGCGTCCCGCCACCAGTAACGGGCGTCCCGGGCGACAAGCGCGCCGAACCGGTCCCGCCGTACCCAGGCGGTGGCCCGGGGGAACAGTTGGGCGACCGCGCCCCCGCCGACTTCGCGTCGGGCCGGCGCCCTGCCAGCGGTCGCCGAGCCGACCATCGCCGACTCCAACGACCGCGACCACCAGGCCAGCAGGGCAGCGATCGTCGCCACCGTGATCAGCAGTTTGAGCGGGGCCGCCCACACCCGTCCCTGTGCCACGTCGATACCGGCGGTCCACGGAGCCCCGAACGGCGTCCACCCGAGCACCGAGGCCGGCCCGGTCAGTCGGTTCCAGTCCGTCTGACGCAGCGCCGCCAGGCCGAACACCTGCAACGGGCCGAGCAGCGCGGCGGTCACCGCCAGCAGCACGGCCGCCAGGTCCCGCACCCGGCGGGACCGCAGCATGCTCGCGAAGGCGCTGGTCACCGCCCGGCTGGCGGCCACACAGAGCAACAACCCGGCGAGTACGCCAAGCACGGCCACCAGGCCGGCGGACCAACCGCCCAGCGCCCACGCGGTCAGCACCAGCCCCAGCGAGGCGATCGACGCCGCCAGCACCGGCACGCTGACCAGCGCGGCGGCGAACAACCCGACGACCAGGGTGCGGCGCGGCAGCGGTAGCAGCGCGAACCGGGCCGGGTCCAGTGTCTCGTCCACCCCGAAGAAGACGAGTGGCAGCAGCAGCCAGCCGAGCACCAGCAGGCCACCGCCCGCAGCGGCGACCAGCACCGCGTACCGCCCGTTGCCCGTCATGCCGGGCGCGGCGAACAGGAAGAACCCACTGGCCGCGAACCAGAGGCCGACCAGCGCCCCGCCGACGAACATGGCGATCCGCCAGCCCTGGCCCCGGAAGTTGTTGCCCATCACCCGCAGCTTGAGCCGTACGAAGTGTCGCGCGGAGACCGTTCGCGCCGGAGCGGCGGGCGCGGCAGGCGCGGTGGCCGCGCTCACCTGGACAGCCACGACAACTCGTCACCGGTCGCGGTGCGCCCGCCGACCACCTCGACGAAGACCTGCTCCAGGGAACGGCCCCCGCGAACGTCGGCGATCGTGCCGACCCGCTTGATGGTGCCCTGGGCCAGGATCGCCACGTGCGAGCACAACCGCTCGACGACCTCCATCACGTGGCTGGAAAAGACCACCGTGCCGCCGCCGGCCGCGTACCGGGTGAGAATGTCGCGGATCAGCGCGGCCGACACCGGGTCGACCGCTTCGAACGGCTCGTCCAGCACCAGCACCCGCGGGCCGTGCAGCAACGCGCAGGCCAGCCCGATCTTCTTCTTCATGCCTGCCGAGTAGTCCACCACCAGCGTCCGGCCGGCGTCGCCGAGCGCCAGGACGTCCAGCAGTTCGGCGGCCCGCTGGTCGACCACCGCCGGGTCCATCCCCCGCAGCAGCCCGTTGTACGCCAGCAGTTCGGCACCGCTGAGCCGGTCGAACAGCCGTACACCGTCGGGCATCACGCCGAGCAACTGCTTGGCCGCGACCGGATCGCGCCACACGTCCTGGCCGAGCACCCACGCCGACCCGGCGTCCGGGCGCAGCAGCCCGACCGCCATCGACAGGGTGGTGGTCTTACCGGCGCCGTTCGGGCCGAGCAGCCCGTAGAAGGAGCCGGCCGGTACGTCCAGATCGACGCCGGCAACCGCGACCGTGCCGTCGAAACGTTTTGCCAGACCACGCAGCACGAGCGCGGGATGCTCACCAGTCATGGGCCCGACGTTATCCGCCGATCGCCAATTTCACCGTCCCGCAGAGGGCGGACTCGCGATGATCCTCCGACGCTCGCCGGTCTTGATCCACTCGTGTTGCGAAATATTGCGGTAACTCATGCGCCGAGACACCCCTACTCCAGGAATCCCGAGTGGATCGAGCGCACTCCCCGCGCCGATCTTGCAGTTTGGGTTGTCTGTTCGCGAGGAAAGTCGCCTTTGTCGC
The DNA here is from genome assembly GCF_040608555.1 of Micromonospora sp. NPDC005172. NCBI lineage: Bacteria > Bacillati > Actinomycetota > Actinomycetes > Micromonosporales > Micromonosporaceae > Micromonospora > Micromonospora sp. NPDC005172. Next base: position 132,208 of record NZ_JBEXIL010000006.1, on the reverse strand, counting down.
CGCAGAAACTGCAAGATCGCGGGTGCGGGTGCGGGTGCGGGTGCGGGTGCGGGTGCGGGTGCGGGGGTGGGGGTGCGGGGTGCGGGGAGGTAGGGGGTTAGAGGCGTAGGGACTCTGGGGTGTGTAGGCGGAGCATGGTGGCGGCTACGTCTGCTGGTGCGCGACGGCGGGTCGCCATCGACACGACGACCATCACGGTGAACGCCAGTGGCACCGTCCAGGCGGCCGGTTGTGCGGTGAGGGTGGCGGGCCAACCCGACAGCGGCGGGCCGAGGACGGTCACCAGCACCGCGCCGATCGCCGCCCCGCCGCCGACCAGCACCCCGGCTGCCGCGCCCAGGTCGGTCAGCCCTCGCCACCAGATGCCGAGCACCAGCAGCGGGCAGAAGCTCGACGCGGCGACGGCGAAGGCCAACCCGACCACCTGTGAGACGTCCAGGCCGGAGACGTGCAGGGCCAGCACCGCCGGTACGCCTCCGGCGATGACGGTCGCCAACCGGAAGCCGCGCACCGAGCCACGGCCGAGGACGTCCGTCGAGATCACCCCTGCGACGCTGGTCAGCAGGCCCGACGAGGTGGAGAGGAAGGCCGCGAACGCTCCCGCCGCGACCAGTGCGGCGAGCAGCCGCCCGGCCAGCCCGTCGCCGAGGACCGCGCCGGGTAGCAGGACCACCACCGCGTCGGTCTGCCCGCTGACGAGCAGTTGCGGTGTGTAGATCCGGCCCAGCACCCCGTACAGGGTGGGCAGCAGGTAGAACGCGCCGACCAGTGCCAGGACCACGAGCGTCGTCCGGCGCGCCGCCGCGCCGTCGGGGTTGGTGTAGAAGCGGACCAGCACGTGCGGCAGGCCCATCGTGCCCAGGAACGTGGCCAGGATCAGCGAGTACGTTCCGAACAGGCCCCGGTCGTCCGAGCCGGCGGCGCTGGGCAGCAGCCAGTCCGCCGCGTCGGTGGCCACCCCGGACACCTCCGGCACCGGGTCGCCGGCCGCGAAGGACAGTTCGTCGCCGGGGCGTACCTCACGGATGTCGCCATCGGCAAGGGTGAGGGTCGCGCGGTGCTCGACCACGGCGGTGGTCGCGGTCCGGAACGTCGGCCCGTCCGGCGGCGTCACCGCCGGGCGGGCATCGGCCTGCCACTGCAGCGCCAGGAAGATCACGGGTACGGCGAGAGCGGTCAACTTGAGCCAGTACTGGAACGCCTGGACGAAGGTGATGGCCCGCATCCCGCCCAACGCCACGTTGGCGGTGACCACGGCCGCGACCAGAAGGGCACCCACGGGGTACGGGGAGCCGGCGACCGTGGCGAGAGTGAGGCCGGCACCCTGCAACTGCGGCACCAGGTAGAGCCAGCCGATGAAGATCACGAAGGTGGTGGCGAGGATGCGCAGGCGGCGGGACCCCAACCGCAACTCGCAGAAGTCGGGCAGTGTGAACGCGCCGGAGCGGCGCAGCGGCGCGGCCACGAACAGCAGCAGAGCCAGATAGCCGGCGGCGAAGCCGACCGGATACCAGAGCACGTCCACGCCGTACTTGAGGACCAGGCCCGCGATGCCGAGGAAGCTCGCGGCCGACAGGTACTCCCCACCGATGGCGGCGGCGTTCCAGGTCGGACTGATCGCCCGCGAGGCGACCAGGAAGTCGGACGTCGTCCGGGCCAGCCGCAGCCCGTAGAAGCCGATGCCGACGGTGACCAGGGTGACCGCGACGATGGCCGGAACCACGTAGTCGTTGCCCACGTCAGTGCTCCGGCCGCTGCACCAGGTCGGTGAAGTCCTGCTCGTTGCGTTCGGCCAGCCGCACGTACGCCCAGCCCACCGCGATCAGGAACGGGAACGCGGCCACCCCGAGCAGCAGCCACGGCAGGTTGACGCCGGCCACCGTGGTCCGGCCGAGCGATGGTGCGATGGCGAACAGCCAGGGCAACCCGCCCAGCCCGATGACGACCACCAACGACAGCCGCAACGCCAGCGCGAGCTGGGCCCGGACCAGGCCACGGACCAGCGCCTCGCCGACCTGGGTCTGCTGGGCCAGCTCGGCGCGGGTCCGCTCGGCGCGGGTGTCCTGCCGCGTGATGTCGGCCAACACGATCCGCGCCCGCCGGGGCGGCGGGACCGCACCGCCCGACCCCACGTCAGGGAGTTGCTTGGCCACCCCGGCAGTCTTGCCCGCCTCGCGCGATTGTCAAGCGTCGCCGCTCACTGGTAGCGCAGGCCGAAGCAGTGCGACGCGGGGCCGGTCACCGGGATTCTGTCCAGCTCACGGCGGGCGCGCTCCCGTCCGACGTTCGTCGCCCACAGGCCGTCCCGGGGCAGGTCGGTCGCGAGCCGGTTCAGCGCGCAGATCCGTACCGGTTCGGGCAGCCGGGCCAGGGCCGGTACGGCGTCCGCCGACAGGTCGGCCACGTAGCCGACGTCCAACCGGCCGGTCTCCAGGTACCGGTCGACGTTCCGGTCGGCGATGAGTCGGTCCGGGTTGACCAGGGCCAACCCGAGCAGCGCCAGCACCGCCGTGCCGATCACCAGGCGGGGCAGCCAGGTGGCCCGTAGCCGTACCACCGCCACGCCGACCAGCACGAACAGCAGACCGAGCCACAGCTCGACGGTCGCCACGACGAGCCGCAGTCGGGTGGCGCCGTACGCGTCGGCGTAGACCTGCATCCGGTACAGCGCCGAGGCCACGATCACCAGGCTGAGCGCGGTGAGCGCCCCGAGCAGTGCGCGGACCAGCAGTCGGTCGGTACGCGTGGCCTTCGGTGCGCGACGGGCGGCGACGGCGATCACCAGCAGGGTGAGCCCGGTGACGGCGAGCAGTTGCCAGAACCCGCTCCGCGCGTACTGCGCGTAGGTGAGCCCCGACGTGCGCAGCACGTGTCCCGCGCCGCCGAACAGCACTGTCAACTGGACCAGTACGAAAGCGGCGAACAGGGCGTCGAGCAGCACCAGCGGAAGGGTCCACTCCAGCCGGTGAGCCGGACGGGACGGTCCCGGCCGCAGCCCTTCCAGGTCGGGCGGCCGACTGACCAGGTACGCCGCGCCGAGCAGACCACCGCCGATCAGCAGCAGACGGAACATCCAACCGGTGACACCGGGCACCGAGATGTCGGGCAGCAGACCGGTGACCAGGTCGGCGAAGACCGCGTCGGCCGACGAGAAGAGCAGTCCGAACAGCAGGAGCAGGCCGACGGAGACGGTCAGGCTGGTCAGGACCCGTCCGACGCCGATGCCCGAGCCGGCCGGTCGGGTGTCGCGCAGCCCGCGTACCGCCCAGGGGAGTGCCCGTACCGTCGCGGCCGGCGGCAGCGTCGCCGCCAGCAGCATTCCGAGCGGGCTCCGCCCGCCGGTCACCGCGAGTGTGCCGGTGACCGCGGCGCCGAGTAGGCAGAGGACGAAGAGCCAGCCGGCCGCGCGGACCGTGCCCACGCCCACCAGGGCGACCGTCGCGGCAGCCCAGACGACCTGGGCCGCCCGCCCCGATGCCCCCGTGGCATCGGGACGGACGGTGGCCGCCGGAGTGGTCGCGGTGGGTGGAGTTGCCGGGGTGGGCGGCGCGGTCTGCGGCCGGGGTCGCACGACGGTGGCTGTGCCGAGTGCGGCGGTGGCGGCCAGCGCGGCCACCAGCCAACCGAGTCCGGGGCGAACCACCGTGAGCGTCGAGGCACCGACGACGGCCGCCACCGTCAGGGCCGCCAGGACCAGCGGACGCGCGGCCCCGGACGGGCCGGGCCAGCGCCGCGCGATCAGTGACGGTGGCCGGGGCACGACCGGTAGGGCAGCCATCGGCTGGGGCCACACGGGCGCCGGTCGTCCCGCTGGCCCGGCGGCCGGCGGCGTCGCGGGGCCGATGGTCGATGTCGCCGGGCCGGCGGCCGGCGGCGTCGCCGGGCCGGTGGTCGCAGGCGGATTGCTGCCAGGGGTGGTCATGCGACCTCTCCTCGGTGTGGTCTGTCGTTCGGGATGGTGACCTGGATGCGGCAGCCCGGCCGGGGGCCCTTGACGGCGCCCACCGGGTCGAGGACCGCGATCCGACCGCCGTGCAGTTCGACGACCCAGCGGGCGATGGCCAGGCCGAGGCCGGTTCCACCGTCGGCTGCGCGGTCGCCACGGGTGAACCGCTCGAACACCCGGGACCGCTCGGCCGTCGGGATGCCCTGTCCCTCGTCGCTCACCTCGAAGTGGAGTTCGCCGACGTGCTCCTCGGCGCTCACCCGGACGGTGCCGCCGGCTGGGCTGTGCCGCGCCGCGTTGTCGAGCAGGTTCGTGAACACCTGGTGCAGCCGCCACGGGTCCGCGTGCACGGTCAACGGCGTCGCCAACTCGCGGAGCCGGAAGTCGACGTCCAGCCCGGCGCCGGCCGCGCTCGCGGTGGCGTGCTCCACCGCCTCGTCGAGGAAGTCCCCCACGTCGATCTGGACCCGGCGCAGCGGCACCACCCCGGCGTCGAGGCGGGACAGGTCGAGCAGGTCGGCGACGAGATGTCCGAGCCGCTCGGTCTGGGACAGCGCCGCGCGCAGGGCCGCCGGTTCCGGCTCGGCCACCCCGTCCACCATGTTCTCCAGGACGCCCTGCAAGGCAGTGATCGGCGTGCGCAGCTCGTGGGAGACGTTGGCGATCAGCTCACGCCGTCGCTGGTCCGCCGCGTGCAGGTCCTCGGCCATCTTGTTGAACGCCTGGGCCAGCTCGCCCACCTCGTCGCGGGAGGTGGCACGTACCCGACGGGTGTAGTCGCCGCGGGCCATCACCCCGGCGGCGGCCGTCATCTCGCGCAGCGGCGAGGTCATCCCGTGGGCGAGCACCTGCGAGGTGACCAGCGCGATGCAGATGGCGGTGATCGCCGTGCCCGGTGGGAGCCAGCCGATGCCGTACCAGAAGTAGCCGATGGCCACGGCCCAGGAGGCGACCAGCAGCACGCCGAGCTTCATCTTTATCGAGCGGACCGGATCGAGAGGACGGGGAAGCACCCGCTCCAGCCAGTCCACGAGCCGGCCGGTCACGCGGGCACCTCCAGGGCGTACCCGACGCCGTGGACGGTCCGGATCAGGTCGGCGCCGAGCTTTCGGCGCAGCGCCTTGACGTGGCTGTCCACGGTGCGGGTGCCGGTGCCCTCGGCCCAACCCCACACGTCGGCGAGCAGCCGCTCCCGGGGGAGGACCGTGCGGGGTCGCCCGGCAAGGTGCAGCAGGAGGTCGAACTCCGTGGGCGTGAGGTGCACGTCAGCACCGGCGCGGCGAACCCGCCGCTCGGCTTCGTTGATCTCGATGTCGCCGAGGCGGATGGCGGGTGGCGCGGGGGTCGCGGCCCGTTCCATGCGGCGCAGCAGCACGTGTACGCGGGCAGCCAGCTCGCGCATCGAGAACGGCTTGGTGAGGTAGTCGTCCGCGCCGACCGCGAGCCCGACCAGCAGATCCGTCTCGTCGTCGCGGGCCGTGAGCATCAGCACCGGAACTGGCCGGACCGCCTGGATACGCCGGCACACCTCCAGGCCGTCGAAGCCGGGCAGCATCACGTCGAGGACGACGAGATCCGGCTGTCCGGCCCGGAACCGTTCGACGGCGCTGGGGCCGTCCGCGGCGATCTCCACGAGGAAGCCCTCGGCGCGGAGTCGGGCGGCGACCGACTCCGCGATGGTGCGTTCGTCCTCGACGACCAGGACGCGGCGTTCTTTCATGGGGTCTGACTGTAGGGAGCCACCGTGGAGATCAGTGGGTGGCATTGTGAATAACCTGTGGAGAACCGATCAGCCCTGTGGATAACTTGGTGGTGCTGCCGGTAGGCCTCTTTCGGCCGGTCCCCGGGTCAGTCCAGTCCGACGCGTTCCGGGCGGGCCGAGGCGGAGCCGAGCCAGGTGTGCGGGTTGCCGTACCAGCACCAGCCCAGCTTCGGCGCGCCCTGGCTGATCCACAGTGCCGGCACCCGCTTGTCACCGCACCGCGAGCCGACCAGGGAGAAGCACCTGTTGCTGGCCAGTGCATCCGGGTACAGCGTGATGAAGGCGAGCCCCTCGTCGATGGTGAGCGGAAGTCGACCCTGGGCGGTCATGCCCTCCATCGCCGCGGCCGGGGCGAGGTTGCGGAACTCCTCGCCACGGTCGACGTCGAAGAGGAGGTACGCCGGCCCGGCGGGCACCTCCAACTCCTTGATGGGGTCGAAGCGCGGCAGGTCGCCCTCGGCGTAGTGGCGGTCGAGGAAGCCGGGCTTGCGCTTGCCGGCCAGGGTGGTGAGTTCGAGTCGGGGCTCCACGCCGATCAGGTCCCGAGTGACGACCAGCAGGAAGGGCACCCGGGCGTCGGTGGGCGCAGGCAGGCCGGAGGCGCCGTCGACCGCTCGGGATCGCAGCGGGGCGGCCAGGTCGCGCAAGGCGCTCTCGGGCACGCCGGCCAGGGCCGGGTAGCCCAGTTGCACCAGGCGGTCGAGTTGGCGGTCGAACTCGGTCTCGGCGTCGAACGGAGTTGCGGTCACGGAGCGGCCTCCCGGATGTCGTATCGCCTATCGTACAACGTACGGGAAGGGTGGGAGTATTGCCGCCTCAGCGACTCCAGTCCTGCTTCGCCGCCCTGACCAGCTTGTCCTTCAGCTCCCGGGTGTGCCGCCGACTCACCGGCAGCTCGGTGGAGTCGACCACCACCACGTAGCCGGAGTTGACCAGGCGCAGCTCTGCGATCAACTTCAACTGCACCAGGTACGACCGGTGCACCCGCACGAAGCCGGCATCCGCCCACCGCTCGGCGAGCGTGGCCAGTGAGACCCGCACCAGGTGCGACCCCTCGGCGGTGTGCAGCCGGGCGTAGTCACCCTGCGCCTCCACCCACCGCACCGCCGAGCGGGGCAGCATCCGGGTCGTACCGGCCAGCTCGATCGGAATGGTCGGGTCCTCCTCGGCCCGGGCCAGTGCCGCCGGATGCGACGGCACCACCCGCGACCCGATCACCCGCCGCAGCGACTCGGCCAGCCGCTCGGCGCGTACCGGTTTGCGCACGTAGTCCGTGGCGCCCAGGTCGAAGGCGTCCACCGCGCCATCGTCGTACGCGGTGACGAAGACGATCGCCGGCGGCCGAGCGAACCGTCGCAGCACCCGTGCCAGCTCCATGCCGTCCAGGCCGGGCATCCGGATGTCCAGGAAGACCACGTCCACGTCACCGTCGCGGAGCAGTCGCAGCGCCTCGGTGGCGTCCCCGGCGGTGTGCAGGCGGGCCACCCGGGGGTCGGCCCGCAGGTGGTACGCCAACTCGTCGAGCGCGGGCGGCTCGTCGTCCACCGCCAGCACCCGGAGGAACCCGGTAGTCACGAACCGGCCCGTACGCCCGGGTGGAACTTCGGCACCCGCACGCTCACCCGCGTGCCGGACCCCAGCCCGGTCTCCACGACCAGACCGAACCGGTCACCGAAGACCGAGCGCAGCCGCTCGTCGACGTTCGAGAGGCCGACGTGCTGGCCCGTGTCGTCACCCGGGTCGCCGGTGCTGCGGGCCAGCTCGGCGATGCCGGCGGTCAGCGCGGTCGGATCCATACCCACCCCGTCGTCCTCCACCGTGATGTGGCATTCGGCGCCCGCGTCCCGGGCCTCGATGCTCACCATGCCCGTGCCCGGCTTGCGGGACAACCCGTGCCGGACGGCGTTCTCCACCAACGGCTGGAGACACAGGAACGGCAGTGTCACCGGCAGTACCTCCGGCGCGATCTGCAACCGCACCTGCAACCGGTCGCCGAAGCGGGCCCGCTCGATCGTCAGATACCGGTCGATCGACCGCAGCTCCTCGGCGAGGGTGGTGAACTCCCCGTGCGCCCGGAACGAGTACCTCGTGAACTCCGCGAACTCCAGGATCAACTCCCGGGCGCGCTCCGGATCGGTGCGGACGAACGAGCCGATCGCGGTCAACGCGTTGTAGATGAAGTGCGGGCTGATCTGTGCCCGCAACGCCCGGATCTCAGCCCGAGCCAGCCGCTCCCGGGAGGAGTCCAGCTCAGCCAGGGCGAGCTGGTTGCCGGCCCAGTGCGCGGTCTCCAGGGTCGCCTGCACCAGCCCCGGCTCCGGCGCGTTGTCGGCGATCGCCACCAGCGCCCCGACCACCCGGGCGTCAGCGCCGTGCAGGGGCGCGACCACCGCACCCCGGACGGGGCAGTCCACCCGATCGCAGCGCAGGTCGGACTCCCCGAGCACAGTCGAACGCCCAGAGGTGATGGATCGCTGGGCCGCCGCCAGCAGTTGCTCGCCGTGGTGCGTGCCGCGTCCGTCGAGGGCGAGCACCTCGTCGGCGTCCGTGAGCGCCAGCCCGACCGCACCCACCAGGGCCCGCAGATGGCGTACGGCCTTCGCCGCCCCCGCCGCGCTCAGTCCCGCCCGAAGCGGCTCGGCGGCCAGGCCGGCGGTGTGCAGCACCTCGTAGGTGGCCCGCTGGGTGGCGGTGGCGATGCCGCGCCGGGCGCGTAGTCGCAGCACCGCCAGCAGGGCCGCGGTCAGCGCGGTGACCAGCGAGACGACGCCGATGACGGCGGAGAGGTTGCCACCCACGCAGCGATCCTGACGGCTCGCCGCGTTCCGCGCTAGTACGCGCCCTTGCGGGCGAGCACCACACCGACGGTGCGCCACAGGATGCTCAGGTCGTACGCCAGCGACCAGTTGTCGACGTAGTAGAGGTCCAGCCGGACCGCCTCGTCCCACGACAGGTCGGAGCGGCCGGAGACCTGCCACAGCCCGGTCATGCCCGGGCGCACCAGCAGGCGGCGTCGTACGTCGCCCAGGAAGTCGCCGTCGTCGGCCGGCAGCGGGCGTGGCCCGACCAGCGACATCTCACCCCAGAGCACGTTGATCAACTGCGGCAGCTCGTCCAGCGACGAGGCCCGCAGGAAGCGACCCACCGGAAAGACCCGGGGATCCTGCTTCATCTTGAACAGCATGCCGTCGGTCTCGTTCTGGTCGGTGAGGCTGGCCAGCCGGTCCTCGGCGTCGACGTACATCGTCCGGAACTTCCACACCCGGAACGTGCGCCCCTCGTGCCCCACCCGAGGCTGGCGGAAGAAGACCGGCCCGGGGTCGGAGATCCGGATCGCCACCGCGATCGAGATGAAGAGCGGGACCAGCAGCAGCAGGCCGAGGCCGGCGGCGACCCGGTCCATCAGGTTCTTGGCCAGCAGCGCCGGCCCGGAGAGCGTCGGCTCCTCGACGTGCAGCAGCGGCAGACCCTCGATCGGCCGGATGTGCACGCGCGGGCCGGCGATGTCGGTCAGCTGCGGGGCGACCACCAGATCAACCCCGGAGCCTTCGAGCTGCCAGGCCAGTCGGCGCAGCTCACCGGGCTCCGCGCTGGCCGACCCACAGACCGCGATGGTGTCCCCACCGACCTCACGGACCAGGGCCAGGACGTCGCGGCCGGCATGCACCGGCACCGGCGTGGGCACCCCGCGGGCCGCCGCGTAACCGTCGGTGATGTGGATGGCGACCGGCATCAGCCCGGCGGCGGGACTACGGGTGACCGCCGCGTAGACCTCCAGGCACTCCGGCAGGGTGCCGACCAGCACCATCCGGTGCGCGGCCTGACCGGCGCGCCGACGGATGTAGTGCAGCGCCCAGCGGGCCACGAATCGGCCCCACAGGATCAGGAGCAGCGCTCCGAGCAACGCCGTGCCGACCGTCCACCGCGACAGCGCGGTCTTGGTGGCGAAGGCGAGGAAGGAGACGCTGGCCGCGACCGTGACGGCGGCCCGGATCACCCGCTTGAACTCGTCCGGGCCGAGCCCCAGATAGCGCCGGTCGTACGCCCGGTTGCTCCAGAGGATGACCATCCAGCCGAGGGGGAGCAGCAGGTAGGAGATGGTGTGGAACCAGGTCGGGTCCTGGTTGGTGCCGGAGAAACCGGAGGCGGCCTGGTCGAAGAGTTGGATCGCGATCCAACTGGCGAACGCCGCCGCGCCGAAGTCGAGGAGCAGCAGGATCGCGGTGTAGGGGCGGTGCCACCGGGAGACGCGGCGTCGCGCCCTGGCCCACGCCGACCGAGGGACGCCGTTGTGTGACGGCGGCGTCGGCGGCTGGATCTCGAAGCTGTCGACGTGCCGCACGAGTCTGCTCCGGCCTTCGTTGGATACCGGGCGCTGGAGGCTTGCCGTCACCTCACCCATGTCCTCCCGCATGACACGTGCCGCTCACTCGCAGTGAGGGCCCGGGTCGCCCACCGTCCCAGTCTCCCACGCGGGTCCCAACCGGTCGCCGCCCCGCAGGAGATTGGCGACCGCTGGTGTCGGCGGGATCTGGCCGGCTCCGCACCATTTCAGAAGCCGGGGACCGGGCCACTATACCGATGGATGTGCGTGTGGCGAGAACGGTGGACGGGAGGTTCGACTCACTCGGGTCGATTCCGCTCCGTAGTCGCCATGTGGGGTTACTCACCGTACGAGACGGGACAACCGTCGGTCAGCAAGCGGCTTGCCGCCCGTCTGACACGTCGCGCAGTACTGCAGGCTCGAATCGGCGAACGAGACCTCTCGGACGGTGTCCCCACAGACCGGGCAGGGCAGCCCGGTGCGGGCGTGCACCTTCAGCCCGGACCGCTTCTCCCCCTTCAGTTCCGCCGCGCGCTGACCGAGGGACCGCTGAACCGCGTCGCCGAGCACCTGGCGGGTCGCCGCGTGCAGGGTGGCGAACTGGGCGTCCGTGAGCCGGTCGGTGATCGCGAACGGAGAGAGCTTCGCGGTGTGCAGGATCTCGTCGGAGTACGCGTTGCCCACCCCGGACAGCACCGACTGGTCGGTCAACACCCCCTTGACCTGCCCGCGCCGGCTGCGCAGCCGCTCGACGAAGGTGGGCAGGTCGGCGGCGAGCGCGTCCGGGCCCAGCTTGGCCACCCCGGGCACTGTCGCCGGATCGGTGACCAGATATGCGGCCAGCTTCTTCTGCGTACCGGCCTCGGTGAGGTCGAAGCCGGAGCCGTCGTCGAGCCGGACCCGGACGGCGATCGGACCCTTGCCCGGGCGCAGCGGCGTTGAGGACGGGAACGCCTCCCGGTAGTGCAGCCAGCCCGCGCGCGCCAGGTGCACCACGAGATGCAGGTCACCCTCGATGACGACATCGAGGAACTTGCCGTGCCGACGGGCGTCGACCACCGTCCGCCCGGCGACTGCGGAGGGTGCCGGGTCGTACGTCTTCAGGGCGCTGATCGCGGCGATCTCCAGCCGGTCGACACGCCGCCTCACCGCGCGCTGCCGCAGGTAACCCGCGAGCGCTTCAACCTCCGGTAGTTCGGGCACCAGCCAACGGTAGCCTTCTTTCCCGTGAGAATCGTGGTGGCGCACAACCGGTACCGGGAAGCCCAGCCCTCCGGCGAGAACACGATCGTCGACTCGGAGATCGCCCAGCTCACGGCCGCTGGGGTCGAGGTGCTGCCCTTCATCCGCAGCTCGGACGAGATCCCGTCGATGTCGAAGGCCGCCAAGGCGCTGCTGCCGATCTCACCGATCTGGGCGCCTCGTGCCCAGCAGGACCTGGGCCGGCTGCTCACCGAGCACCGGCCGGACGTTCTGCACCTGCACAACCCGTACCCCCTGATCTCGCCCTGGGTGGTGCGGACCGCGCACCGGCACGGTGTGCCGGTGGTGCAGACGGTGCACAACTACCGGCAGGTCTGCTCCTCGGGGATCTACTTCCGGGACGGCGTGATCTGCCAGGACTGCAAGGGTCGGGCGCTGGGCGTGCCAGCGATCAGGCACCGGTGCTACCGCGACTCGGCGGCGCAGAGCGCGCTGATGGCGACCACCCTGGCCGTGCACCGGGGCACCTGGCGGTCGGTGGACCGGTACGTCGCGCTCACCTCGGCGATCGCCGACCACCTCCACGACTACGGCATTCCGGACGAACGCATCGTGGTAAAGCCGAACTCCGTACCCGATCCGGGTCGGCCCGCGCCGCTCGGTGACGGCTTCCTCTACATGGCCCGGCTCTCGCCCGAGAAGGGTGTCGACCTGCTGCTGGATGCCTGGCGTCGCCATCCGGTGGGCACCCTGGGCACGCTGCGCGTGGCCGGAGACGGTGAGCTGCGCCCGCTGGTCGAGGCCGCCGCCGCCGAGCGACCCGACGTGCTCTACCTCGGTCAGCTCGACCGTGCCGGGGTACGCGCCGCGGTCGAGGCGAGCGCGGTGGTGATCGCGGCCTCGATGTGGCACGACGTGCTGCCCACCGTGATCATCGAGGCGTTGGCCAGCGGTCGGCCGGTGCTCGGCACCGCGTTGGGCGGCATCCCGTACCTCGTGGGTGCGGACGCCCCGCACGAGCCCGCCGGCACCGGCCCGGCCGAGACCGCTTCCGCCGTCGCCGGGCAGGGGCCGATACCGCTGCCAACCGGCGTGGTCACCGGCACCGCTGGCTGGGTGGTGCCGCCGGAGCCGGCGGCGCTGGCCGCTGCGCTCCCGGTCGCGCGGGCCGGTGCCGCCGCGCTCTCCGCGCGGGCCCGCCTGCGGTACGAGCAGACTTTCCACCCCGACGTGGTCACGAAGCGCCTCCTCGGCGTCTATGCCGGGCTTTCCCCCGTTGCCTGATCTTGCGCTTCGCGGGGATCAGCGGCGGCGAAGATGACGTTTCGGGCGGCGATCGACACCGGGCAGTGCCTGGTCCGACAAACCCGACAGCTCCGGCCCAGGGCATTGGCTCAATTGCCAACGGTCCTGGGCCGGAATCAGGGTACGACCGCACAGGGCCGTGTCACTCGCAGGTGGACTGCTTCGGGTCGCACGAGAGAGCAGCGGCGGAGGCCATGTCATTCATGTCCACAAAGGTCCCCCCCGAATGCGGCCGGAGGTAGACGTACTTCCCCGGGGAAGCACCGCCGACGTTCTCGTACACGGACAGGTAGAAGTCGGTATCGTTCACCACGGACGAGGCAGAGTCATTCAGATTCTTACCGTTGGTGTACAGCAACTTCCTGAAGTCCAAGACCGCATTGGGATAACCGCCCCCACGGCGCGGGCTGAGCGTGGCGAGGACCGCCACACTGCCTGTTCCGCCGTTGTGCTCGTAGAAGCAGACCTCGCCACGTTGGCACTGGTACGCCGCCTGAGCGGGCGCAGCGGCCACCAATGTGCCGGCAGTAGCCACCACCGCCGCGACAAGGCTCCCCAGGACTCGGTTCCGCTTCATCAAATCCTCCTGTGATTCTCGACAGCTCACACACGTGCAGCTGCCACTCAAAGATGAAGCATCCCGGTAGATAGATTCTGTAGCATTTCTTGATCCACTTAGGACAGAGTCGCGTCGTGGCCGCGGTCGGCCCGACGTACCGCCGGCCGGACGTCTCCTGTCACCGGCAAGCGGGTGTTCGATCCTGGTGGACACCGTGTCCACCGTCGCGCCACAGGGTTCTCACAGGGAGGCGCGGGCGGAGAAGGCGATGCTGGCGAGCAGGAAACCGCCGTTGACAATGGTGAACGCGACAAGCACCCAGAGGACGAGCGCGGGGGCCACGGCCAGCACCAGGGCGGCCACGAAGACGACCGCGCCGTAGTCGCGGACCAGCTTCACGAGGCGTACGGGCAGCGAGGTCGAGGTGACCATGCTGGCGGCGTTCGGACCGGCCTGCATGACCGAGGTGACCAGGTTGACCATCCAGGTACCCGCGAAGGTGGCCACCAGCCAGGTCGGGGTGGACGGCTCCTGCGCTACGGCGGTGGCGGCGAGCGCCGCCACCAGGGCGATCTGCGCGGCCACGTCGCAGAGGATGTCGATCCGCGCGCCGGCCGGGCTGCCCTGGCCGGTGACCCGGGCGAGCTGCCCGTCGGCGCAGTCCAGGGAGTACGCGACCTGCCAACCGACGAGCGCGATCAGGCCGACCACCCAGGCCGGTACGTCCCCGGCGGCGACCGGCCCGGCGAGCGCGACCACGGAGATCGATGTGGCCAGCCCGAGCACCAGGTTGGTGAGGGTCAGCGCGGTCGGGCGCAGCCCGAGGCGTTGCGCGACCAGCGCGAAGACCGCGCCGAGCCACTGGCTGATCGACTCGCTGAACAGGCCGCCGCCCCGGTTGACGCGGTGGAAGTCGGCGATGGTGGGACGGGGGTCAGCCAAGCTGGTCGCGGATTGCACCGGCGTAGTCTGCCAGCCGCTCCCGCGTCTCGGTAGGCGACAGGGCGAGGTGCTCGAGGATCGTGTAGCGGTCCGGGCGGGTACGCGGCGCGAACTGCACCGCCTCGACGAACTGGTCGTCGGTGAGCGCCACCTCGGCGGGAAGCCGAGGCAGGCCGTGCCGGGCCAGACAGGCGGACATCTCGGCGAAGCGGCGCAGGTCACCGCGCAGCCAGGTACAGAACAGCGCACCCAACCCGGCCAGTTCGCCGTGCGAGGCGGTGCCCGGGAAGAGCGAGTCGACCGCGTGCATGATCTCGTGGCAGCCGCCGCTGCACGGCCGGCTGGTGCCGTCGACGGCCATCGCCAGGCCGCTGGAGATCAACGCCTCGGCGAGGACGGTGACGAACGCGTCGTCGCTCATGTCGCCGGGGTGGTGGAGCACCGCCTCGGCGCCCGCTCGGGAGAGCGAGGCGGCCAGCCCGTCGACCGGCTCGCCGCGTACCTGCCGAGACAGCTCCCAGTCGGCGAGCGCGCTGATGTTGCTGATCACGTCGCCGATGCCGGCCCGGTTGTGGCGATCCGGACCGCTCTCGACGAAGTCGAGGTCGACGATCACCGCGATCGGGATGTGCACCCCGTAGGAGCCCTTGATCCCGTCGGTGATGAGGCTGGCGACCGGGGAGCCGATCCCGTCGTTGGCGAGGCTTGTCGCCACCGACACCATCGGCAGCCCTCGTCGGGTGGCCGCGTACTTCGCGACGTCGATGGTCTTGCCGCCGCCGATGCCGACGACGGCATCGTACGAGCGGGCCCGGAGCTTGCCGCCGAGATCGTCGGCGGCGTCCAGGGTCGCCCCGGCGACGGTGAACACGTCGGCGGACCGCAGGGAGGGCCGGATCAGGTCCGCGATCTGGGCACCCTGACCGGGGCCGACCACCACCGCCACGTCGCCCCCGGCGGAGATCCGCCCGTCGGCCAGGATCGCGGCCAGGTCGGCGACCGCCCCGCGTCGCACGTCGATGTGCAGTGGGGTGAGGACGCTCCGCGCTAGTAGCGGCACGCGATCTCCCGCGCGCGGGCCAGGTCGGCGTGGTTGTCGACCTCGACCCACGGGACGTCGCCGATCGGCGCGGCCCGCACCTCCCCGCCCCGGTCGGCGAACTCCTGGTAACCGTCCTCGTAGTAGAGGTTCGGGTCCCGCCGCCAGGTCGCCTCCAGCGCGTCGGCGAGGGCGCCGGCGACCTGCGGCTCGATGAGCGTCGCGCCGATGTACTCCCCGTACGCCTCGCCCGGGTCCATGATCTTGGTGATGCGGGTGAGCTGGCCGGCGGCGTCGAAGGTGGTCTTCATCTCCTCCTCGGCCAGCGCCTTGAGGGTGTCAACCGCGAGCAGGATGCCCGGGCCGCGCTCGGCGAGCAGGGTCTTCTCGATGCTCACCGGGTGCACGGTGTCGCCGTTGACCAGCAGCACCCCCCGGGCGAAGTACTCCCGGGCCAGCCAGAGCGAGTAGGCGTTGTTCCACTCCTCGGCCTTGTCGTTGTGCACCAGGGTGAGCGTGACCCCGTACTTCTTCTCCAGGTCGGCCTGGCGGGAGACGACCGCGTCCGCCGCGTAGCCGACCACGATCACGATGTCGGTGAGCCCGACCTCGGCGAGGTTGCCCAGCGCGATGTCCAGGATCGTGGTCTCGCCGTCCACCGGCACCAACGCCTTGGGCAGGGTGTCGGTGTACGGGCGCAGCCGGCGTCCTGCTCCGGCCGCGAGCACCATTCCGATCATCGCGAGATCCTCCCTCGTCCTGCTCCTGTCACCGGTGGAGGATAGCCCCGGGCGGGCCGGCGACTCCGGCCAACCGGTCAGCCCGGTAGGGCCGCCAGGTCGGCCAGCATGGTCAACCGCTCCTCGGCGGAGAGCACGGCGTACGGGCCGGCGGCCCGACGGTCGGTCTCCAGCTCGATGGCGAGCCGCTCGGGGCCGGCGGGCAGGGCGGTGACGCTCGACCCGGTGTGTCCGGCGGCCGTCCAGGCGGCGGCGTGCGCGTCGGCACGGTGGTAGCGCAGCGTGCCGAGCCGGTTGAGCAGCAACACACCGGGCGGGATGCCGTCGGGCTCGTGCGGGGGCGCCATCGCGGTGAACGCCGGCCAGTCCCGGTCGTCGTCGGCGTCGACGAGCACCAGGGCGTACGTCAGCAGCCGGCCGAGGGCCGCGACGAGCCGCGCGACCCGTTCGTCGTGCCCCGCCCACAGCTCCTCGGTGACCTCGGCGTGCACCTGGTACAGCTCGCCGAGGAAGGTGGTGCCGCGCTCGGTGGCGGACAGTCGTCCGTCCGGGCGGCGGTGGATCGTGCCATACGCGACCTGCTTGTCCACCGTGCGACGAGTGACGACGGGGTCGCGGTAGCGCGTGATGGCGGCGAATCCGGGCTCGTCGACGGCACCGCCCGGCGCTGCCAGGCGGGTCCGCAGCTCGACCAGGAGACCCGTGGCGGCCGGTCCGCCGTACCGCTGGCTCAGCTCGGCGCCACCCCAGTCGTGGCCGGCGAGCATGCCGGCCCGGAAGACCCGGTCCACGGCCGGGGCGAGCAGCCCGGCGATCCGGTGCGGCGCAAGCTCGACGGTGTTCACCGACCGATCGACCGCAACGCGCCGGCGCAGCGCAGGGGCTCGGTGATCACGCCTCGACAGTAGCGAGCGCCGCCGCATCCCGACGATGTCCGGTCTTGTCCTGGAAACATCCACGGACGACCATGTCCGTACCGAATGCCACGGTCCCAAAGGGGTGATGCGTGATGCAGGTACGGGAAGCAATGTCCAGCCAGGTCCTCGTCGTCGGTCCGGAGCACACGCTCCGTCAGGCGGCCCGGATGATGTCGGCCCGCGGTGTCGGGTCGGCGGTCGTGATCGATCCCGAGTCCGAGGGGGTCGGCATCATGACCGAACGCGACGTGTTGAAGGCCATCGGCGCGGGTCTCGACTGCGACACCGAACGCACCGGCGCCCACCTCACCTGGGACGTCGTGTACGCGGCGCCGGAGTGGACGGTCGCCGAGGCGGCCGCCGCGATGGCCCGGGGTGGTTTCCGGCACCTGGTGGTGCTCGACGGCGGCGAGGTGGCCGGAGTGATCTCGGTGCGGGACATCATGCGCGTCTGGGCGGAGAGCCAGGTGGCCGCCGCGACCTGACCCGCGCAGGTGTGCCGGGCCGGATCGAAGGGTAAGGATCCCTCACGGGCGCGGAGGTGCCGTGGCCCGTGAGGGAGGGCCCGATGCGTGACGCGGAGCGCCTGATCGAGCAGCAGTACGCGATGCTCCTGCGGCGGGACGTGGCCCGACTGCCGGACCTGTACGCCCCGGAGGCGTTCTACTCCATGCCGGGTGTCACCGTCCGACCGATCGAGCTGCCCGCGCTGCTGCGGACCTGGACGGGGGCCTTTCCGGATCTGCGCATCGACCCGCTGGGCGTGGTGCGTACGTCCGGTGGCGCGGCCGTGGAGCTGCGCCTCAGCGGCACCCACACCGGCACGTTGCACTCGCCGTACGGCACCGTCTCTCCGACCGGCCGGTCGGTGAGCTGGGAGGTGGCCGACGTGGTCCGGGCGCGCCGGGGCAGGATCGTCGCCTGGCGCTCCTACTTCGACTGGAGTGCGCTCCTCGACTCGCTCGGCGTGCAGTTTGACGGTTTGTCCCGGGCGGCGCAGCACGACTCGCTCGCACTTCCGGTCTGATCTGCCGACGACCGGAGGGGGAACGTCACCCGTCCCGGTGGCTCAGGATGCGGACATCGCCGTGCCGTCGGCGCGTCCCCCGCCGCCGCCCGTACGCTCAATATCCATGACCGCCGAGCAGTTGATCTCCTTTGCCCGTGGGGCCCCCTCGCTGGACATCGTCGATGTCGAAGGGCTCAAGGCCGCCGCCGTACGTGCCTTCGACGCCGATCCCGCGGGGGTCACGGCGTATGGCACCTCCGTCGGCTACGTTCCGCTGCGCAAGTGGATCGCCGAGAAGCACGGGGTCGCGGCCGACCAGGTGCTGGTCACGAACGGGTCGCTCCAGGCCGACGCCTTCCTCTTCGACCACCTGATCCGCCCCGGCGACGCGGTGGTCGTCGAGCGTCCGACGTACGACCGCACGCTGCTCAACCTCCAGCGGATGGGCAGCGAACTGCACGGTGTCACCGTCCAGCCGGACGGCCTGGACACCGCCGAGCTGCGCAAGCTGCTGGAGTCGGGCGTGCGCCCACGGCTCGCCCACGTCATCCCGAACTACCAGAACCCGGCCGGCGTGACGCTGTCGCTGGACAAGCGCCGCGAGCTGCTCGACCTGGCCGCCGAGTACAACTTCACGATCTTCGAGGACGACCCGTACGCGGACATCCGCTTCCGGGGCGACGCGCTGCCGTCGATGCTCTCGATGGACACCCGCAACGTCGTCGTGCACGCGTCGAGCTTCACGAAGACGGTCTGTCCGGGTGTACGTGTCGGTTACCTGGTCGGTCCGGCGGATCTGATCGCCGATATCGCCAAGAACGCCACGAGCCTCTACATCTCGCCCGGCATGGTGTCGCAGGCGATCGTGCACCAGTTCTGTGTCTCCGGCGACATCGACCGCTCGATCGAGACCGTCCGGGCGGCGCTCGGCGAGCGGGCTCAGGTGCTCGCCGAGTCGTTGCGCCGGCACCTGCCGCAGGCCCGGTTCGTCGAGCCCGACGGCGGCTACTTCCTGTGGGTGGAGTTCCCCGAGGACGTGCTGGTGGATCGGCTCGCCCCGGCGGCGGCCGAGCGCGGCGTAGCCGTCGTCAAGGGCAGCGACTTCGTCGTCGACGGCGGGCGGCACGCCCTGCGGCTGGCCTTCTCGGCGGTGACGGCCGACCGGATCGACGAGGGTGTACGCCGGCTCGCCGAGGCCGTCGAGGCCAGCCGAAGCTGATCTTTCTGTCGGGTTTCCGACAGAAAGGCGATGCCGGCCGTCCCAGGGCTCCCCAGCGGGCGGCCGGCGGCCCCACAATGCTGCGAGCGTCATCCGTCAAGGTGTAGCGGGGGTCACCCCGACCACCTCCGGGTCACGCGTGCAGCACAACCCCCGCCCCCACGGGCGCCGGGTGGGCCGTGTCGTCCCTTCACCCCCCTGATGCGGCCCGGCCCGCCCGGCGCCGCACCCGCGACCGCCGTCACACCTGCCGGTGGCCACCATCGGCGTAGCCTGCAAGCCGCAGGCGAGCGCGGGGAGGTGTCGCGATGACGGATCGGGCAGAGCGGGGCCGGACGGCGCCGTTGAACACATCTCGGGTGCTGCGACCCCGAGCGTGGCCGTCCCCGGTCCGGGCGGTGACCCGGATGCTCAACGCCGACGGTTCCCCACCCACCCCGTCGTCCACCGGCACCGGGCGCAGCGGGGTGGTCGACTGTGCGCTCTACATCGACGGCAAGCGGCAGCCCGGCGACTGGACGTACGCCGAGGCACTGGAGGCCGCACGCCGCGAGGAACACGGCTTCGTCTGGATCGGGCTGCACCAGCCCGAGCTGGCCGAGATGACCGCCATCGCGGAGACGTACGGCCTGCACGAGCTGGCCGTCGAGGATGCCGTCAAGGCCGAGCAGCGGCCCAAGCTGGAGCGCTTCGGCGACGTCAGTTTCCTGGTGCTGCGCACTGCCCGCTACTGCGAGCACACCGAGCTGACCGAGACCTCCGAGGTGGTCGAGACCGGTCAGGTGATGCTCTTCATCGGCCCGAACTTCCTGATCAGTGTCCGGCACGGTGACGCCTGCCGGCTCTCCCCGGTCCGGGCGGACCTGGAGACCAAGCAGGAGCTGCTGCTCCAGGGCCCGTGGGCGGTGGCGTACGGGGTGACCGACCGGGTGGTCGACCTCTACCTCGAGGTGGCCGAACAGCTCGAGGACGACCTGGACCAGCTTGAGGCCGAGGTCTTCGACCGCAACAGTCACGGGCGCATCCAGCGGATCTACCAGATGAAGCGTGAGCTGGTGGAGTTCAAGCGGGCGGTGATCCCCTTGCAGCGGCCGCTGATGAACCTGACCTCGCAGGTCAACCGGGACGTACCCAAGGAGATCCGCAAGTACTTCCGGGACGTGCAGGACCACCTGAGCCGCACGGTCGAGCAGGTGAACTCCTACGACGACCTGCTGAACTCGATCCTCCAGGCGCGGCTGGCCCAGGTGTCCGTCGACCAGAACAACGACATGCGCAAGATCGCCGCGTGGGCGGCCATCGCCGCCGTCTGGACCTCGATCGCCGGCGTCGAGGGCATGAACTTCGAGAACATGCCCGAGCTGAAGATGATGTACGGCTATCCGGTGGCACTGGCCCTCATGCTCGGCGTCTCGCTGGCCCTCTACCGCTGGTTCCGCCGTAACGGCTGGCTCTGACCGGCCCGCACGGCGGGGTGCCGACACGGGCAGCGCACGGAAAGAGTGCTGGCGACACACGCAGGGCAGCGCGAAGAGCGCCGGCGCGCGGGGAAGGCCCGCGCTGCCGGCGCTCGGTGCGTCGCTGTCGGGGTCAGCGGCGGCCGTTGGTGCGGGCGGTGTCCTTGCCCAGGGCCTTGGTGAGGTCGTCGGCCGGGCGTCCCGAAACGTCCTTGGCGCCTTCGGCGACCGACGGGATCTTGTCGGTCGGGCGAACGCTGGTCTGCTTGGTCGCGGTGGCCGGGCCGGTGGTGCTGGCGCTGTCGCCGCCGGCCACCGCCGAGCTGCCCGCGCCGGTCATGCCGGAGATGGCGGACCCGTCCGATCCCTTGGTCGCCGCCGGGGTGCGCACCTCGATCGAGTCGACCTCGTTGCGCATCGGCTCCAGGGTGCGGGTCGGGTCGTACTCGGCCCACTCCTGCTGCTCGCGGCGGCGGCGCAGGGCGACGGCCCCGGCCAGGCCGGCGATGGCGCCTGCGGCCAGCAGGCCGGTCATCATCGAGCCGCGACGGCGAGGCTGCTTCTTCTTACCGGTGATCCGCATGGTCTTCGACTTGGCCTTCCTGGTCAGCGGCCCTGCCTGCGCGGCGCCGTCACGGGCCGCCGCGGCCAGCGGTGCCAGCGTGGTGAGTGTCGTCCCCCAACCGGTCGACGCACGGTCGCGCACCTTCACCGCGGCCGGCCCGACGTAGCCCCGAGCCACCTGGACCCGCGGGCCGACGGTCGCGCCCGCGCCCTTGGCGGCGTGGTTGGCTGCCTGCATCAGGTGGCTGATGCTCTGGTTCAGCTCTGCCTTGGCGAGCTGGCCCTGGGACTTACGCCGCCCGATTCCAAACACGGTCCTACCTCCTGGGAGTTGTTCCTTCGTCATCCTCCACCTTCGGATGCCTCCGCGATGCCAGATCGGGCACATGGGAGGATCCGCATGGAATTGACCAACAAGTGAGGAGTACCCGTGGCCGAGGCTGTCTACGCCACCCTGCACACCAACGCTGGCCCGATCCGGCTGGAGCTCTTCCCGAACCACGCGCCGAAGACCGTCCGCAACTTCGTCGACCTGGCCGAGGGCAACCAGGAGTACACCGACCCGCGCACCGGTCAGCCGGGCAGTGGGCCGTACTACGACGGCACCATCTCGCACCGCGTGATCAGCGGTTTCATGGTCCAGATGGGCGACCCGACCGGCACCGGCCGGGGCGGGCCGGGCTACAAGTTCGCCGACGAGTTCCACCCGGACCTGCGGTTCGACCGTCCGTACCTGCTGGCGATGGCGAACGCCGGACCGGGCACCAACGGTTCGCAGTTCTTCATCACGGTGTCCCCGACGCCGCACCTCAACAACCGGCACACCATCTTCGGCCAGGTCGCCGACGAGGAGTCGGTGAAGGTCGTCGACTCGATCGCGAACACCCCGACCGGCCCGAGCGACCGTCCGCTGCAGGACGTCGTCATCGAGCGGGTCGAGATCGAGCGGTCTGCTGCCTGACGGCAGCGCGAGGTACCTTTGCTCGCATGATTGAGCGCTCCGGAGCACTGCGCCGGCCGGCGTCGGTGCGTGGCGCGGTGGCGGACGGAGGGTCGACCCGGTGAGCGAGTCCCCGCCGACCACCCCGGTCTGTTACCGGCACCCCGGTCGGGAGACCTACATCCGGTGCACCCGCTGCGACCGGCCGATCTGTCCGGAGTGCATGCGGGAGGCGTCCGTCGGGCACCAGTGCCCGGAGTGCGTCAACGAGGGACGTCGTAGTGTCCGGCCGGCGCGTACCGCCTTCGGTGGCGGTGCCGCCGGCCGGCACGGCTACGTCACCAAGGGCCTCATCACCCTGAACGTGCTGCTCTTCCTGCTCTCGATCGCCTCCGCCCGGTCCGGGACGGCGCTAATGGGCGGGTCGGGCCTCGGCGGGCTGCTGGGTGACGGCACGCCGCTCACCGCCTGGGGTTCGGTGTACGGGCTCACGCCACCCGGTTACCTCCCGGACGGCATTGCCGACGGTGACTACTACCGGCTGTTCACCGCGATGTTCCTGCACTACGGCGTGATCCACCTGCTGCTCAACATGTGGGCGCTGTGGATCCTCGGCCGGGGGCTGGAGGCCAACCTCGGGCCGCTGCGCTTCGGCGCGCTCTACCTGATCGGTGGTCTGGGTGGAAACGTGGCGGCCTATTTGTTCAGCCGACCGGACCAGGCCACGGCAGGTGCGTCCACGGCCATCTTCGGCCTGTTCGCCGCGCTGATCATCATCCATCGCAGGCTCGGTCGGGACATCTCCCAGGTCATCCCCATCCTGGTGATCAACCTGGTGTTCACGCTGACCGTGCCGGGCATCTCGATCCCCGGGCACCTCGGCGGCCTGGTGGCCGGCGGGGCGATGGCGGCGGTGCTGGCGTACGCGCCACGGGAGCGGCGCACGCCGGTGCAGGTCGCCGGTGGCGTGATCATCCTGCTGATCCTGCTCGCCCTGGTCGTCTTCCGCACCGCGCAACTGCTCAACTGACCGGGCGCGCGGCCCGCAGCGCCCCGGCCACCTCTTCCGGGGTGGCCGTCAGGTCGTACCTGCCGAACAGGTGCAGCGACTCGCCCGCGTCGATTTCCAGGACCTCGCCGGTCAACCCCAGCCGTTGCCGGCGGTCCACGTTGATCGCCTCGACCGTCGACCAGGGCAGCAGCCGCCGGCCGGCGAAGCCGTGGATGACGGTGAGTCCCACCGGGTCCACCGCCAACCGGACCGGTGCCACCAGGTCCCGTACCGCCCAGGCGGCCAGTGCGGCGGCGGCGACGCCGGCCACGACCAGCCGCACCGGATCGCCGTCGGCGAAGAGCAGGCCGAGGGCTACCAGCAGGACCGCGCCGGCCAGCTTCGCCGCCGGCAGGCTCGCCGGCACCCGCCACGTCCGGTTGGGGGTGATCTCATCCATCCGCCCAGCATGCCCGGGGGCGGACGGCCGGTCCACCGACGACGTAGGATCGGGGCAGCCCAAGTTACCGGGGAGTAAACATGAGTGACGCGGTCATCGTCGGCGCGGTACGCACCCCGGTCGGGCGGCGCAAGGGTGGTCTCGCCGACGTCCACCCGGTCGACCTCTCGGCGCACGTGCTGCGCGCCCTCGCCGAGCGCACCGGCCTGGACCCGGCGCAGGTCGACGACGTCTTGTGGGGCTGTGTGTCGCAGGTCGGCGAGCAGTCGTGGAACATCGCCCGCAACGCCGTGCTCGCCGCAGGCTGGCCGGAGACGGTTCCCGGCACCACGGTGGACCGGCAGTGCGGTTCCAGCCAGCAGGCCCTGCACTTCGCCGCCGCGACCGTGCTCTCCGGCCAGGCCGATCTGGTGGTCGCCGGCGGGGTGGAGTCGATGACCCGGGTGCCGATGGGTTCCAGCGTGGCGGAGGGCATGCCGTTCAGCGACCAGCTCCGGGCCCGCTACCGGGGGGTGGAGGGCTTCGCGGGCGACGCGCCGCTGCCGTTCAACCAGGGCGTCGGGGCCGAGCTGATCGCGCGGCGCTGGCGCTTGTCGCGTACGCAGCTCGACGAGTTCGCCCTCGCCAGCCACGAGAAGGCCGCCGCCGCGCAGGACGCCGGGGCGTTCGAAGCGGAGCTGACGGCGGTGCCCCTCGACGGCGGTGGCACGTTCGCGGCCGACGAGGGCATCCGCCGGGACACCTCGCTGGACCGGCTCGCCGAGCTGCCCACCCCGTTCCGTACCGACGGTGTGGTCACCGCCGGGTCCGCGTCGCAGATCTCCGACGGCGCCGCCGCGCTCGCGGTGACCACGTCCGACTGGGCGAGCCGGCACGGCCTGCGCCCGTTGGCCCGCATCCACACCGCCGTGGTCGCCGCCGACGACCCGGTCACCATGCTCACCGCGCCCATCCCGGCCACCGCGAAGGCGCTGCGCCGCGCGGGGCTGGGCATCGAGGAAATCGGGGTGTACGAGGTGAACGAGGCGTTCGCACCCGTACCGCTGGCCTGGCTGGCGGAGACCGAGGCGGACCCGGAGCGGCTGAACCCGCGTGGTGGGGCTATCGCCCTCGGGCACCCGCTCGGCGGCTCCGGCGCCCGGATCATGACGACGATGCTCGCGCACATGCGGGACAACGGGCTCCGCTACGGCCTGCAGACCATGTGCGAGGGCGGCGGCATGGCCAACGCCACAATCGTCGAGCTGGTCTGACCGATCCGACGCGGGCCGAAAATGGTCTCGCCCCGCGTCGGGCCCGCCGCCTAGGGTGCCATCGTGACGACGACCGCCGACGAGCGCGCCCCCGACTGGTCCACCGACGAGTGGCAGGAGCAGGCCCGGTCCTGGGTCGACGAGCAACTCGCCAGCGCCGGCCGACGGGCCGGTGGGCCGGTCGAGCCGCGGGTCCGACCGTGGTCGCTGGTCTGGCGGGTGCCGACCGACGACGGGCCGGTCTGGTTCAAGGCCAACAACTCCGGCACCACGCACGAGGCGGTCCTGATCGCGACGCTGGCCTCGCTCACGCCCGAGCGGGTGCTGACCCCGATCGGGGTGGACCGGCAGCGGGGTTGGTCGTTGCTTCCCGACGGCGGGGACTCGCTGCGTGACGTGCTGGGCCGCGACCCCGACCTGCGGCACTGGGAGCGGGCCCTGCCCGGGTACGCGGCGCTGCAACTCGCCACCGCGCCGCACGTCGACGAGCTGGTCGCCCTCGGCGTGCCGGACCACCGTCCGGAGGTGCTGGCCGGGCTGCTCGCCGACCTGCTCGACGATTCCGGGTCGCTGCGCGTCGGGGCGGAGGGCGGGCTCGCCGTCGAGACGTACGAGCGGCTGCGGGCGGAGGTTCCGGCGTACGCGCGGCGGTGTCGCCGGCTCGCGGACTTCGGTATCGGGGCCACCGTGCAGCACGACGACCTGCACGACGGCAACGTCTTCGCCAGCGACGCCGGTTACCGCTACTTCGACTGGGGAGACGCCTCGGTGGCGCACCCGTTCGGCACGCTGCTGGTGACCCTGCGCTCCATCCGGTACGCCACCGCGCTGTCGGCCGACGACGCCAGCCTGGTCCGGCTGCGGGACGCCTACCTGGAGGCGTGGACCGACCGCTACGACCGTCGAACCCTCGTCGAGGCCGCCGACCTGGCGATGAACCTGGGCGCGGTGAGTCGGTCGCTCTCCTGGCGGCGCGCCCTGGATACGACCGATCCGGCCCGCGCGGAGTACGCCGAGGCGGTGCCCGGGTGGCTGGCCGAGCTGTTCGCCGCCACCCCGCTTCAGCCCGAAAGCTGACCGGCATCCGTCCCGGTCGGAAATCGGACAGGCAGTGCGACGGGATGGCGTGGAACTTCCAAAAATCCTCCGTGACCCACGTCACCCCGCCGGGGACGTCGTTGGGCAGGTCATGGACGTCTTCTCCCGAACGTTCCTCCCGGCCGCCACCGAGGCCGGCCTGGCCGTGCAGACCGTCAGCCGGCACATGCCGGTGTTCCGCCGCTGCGTCGGCTCCGGCGACGCCACCATCCTGGTCACCCGTTGCAGCCGTCCCGACCGTCCGGTCACCGGCGACTACCTGCTGCTGCTCACCCACCGCCGGCTGGTGGTGACCCAGCAGACCCGGCTGCTGCACCGGCTTCGCCTGCACCTCAACACCGAGCTGCGCGAGCTGAGCAACGTCACCTGGAGTCCCGACCCCCGGCTGCACTCGGTCGAACTGGCCGCGACCGCGATCGACGGCATCCGCGAGCGGTTCCTCATCCACACCACCCACCCGAAGCAGGTGTGGCAACTCGACGCGCTGCTCAACCACGCCTTCCGGACCCGCCTGCGGGCGCCCCGCGAACGGGTCCTGGCCACCATCGGCGACGCGCCCGCCGCCGTACGGCCCAACGTGTTCCGCCCAGCCGTCGCACGCTGACGCCGGAACCGGCCTTTACCGAACTCGAACACGCACCGATCGCGCCGAGCCAGCGGGTCGGCAATCATGGGCCGGTGACCGTGGAACCGCCGCACCGTGGGCTCGTCCTCGTTGTCGAGGACGAGCCGGCCATCGCCGACCTGGTACGGCTCTACCTGGGCCGCGACGGGTTCGGCGTCCACCTCGAACGCGACGGTGAGGCCGGCCTGAGCGCCGCCCGCCGACTGCGCCCGGTGGCCTGCGTCCTGGACATCGCCCTGCCCGGCCTGCCCGGCACGGAGATCTGCCGACGGCTGCGCGAGGCCGGCGACTGGACGCCTGTCATCTTCCTCACCGCCCGTGACGACGAGGTCGACCGGATCGTCGGGCTGGAGTTGGGCGCTGACGACTACGTGACGAAGCCGTTCAGCCCGCGTGAGTTGGTCGCCCGGGTACGCGCCGTCCTGCGCCGCTCCGCCGGTGGCCCGGAGGGCGCGGAACGCCCGCGCGTCGTCGGCCTGGTGACCCTCGACCCGGGCCGCCGGACGGTCACCGCCGGGGGCGTACCGGTGCAGCTCACCTCGACCGAGTTCGACCTGCTGGCGCATCTCATGGCCCGGCCGGGGCGGGTCTTCACCCGGGAGGAGCTGCTGGCGGGAGTCTGGGGGTACGCCGCGCACGCTGGCACCCGGACCGTCGACGTGCACGTCGCACAGGTCCGCGCGAAGCTCGGCCCGGCCAGTGTCATCCGCACCCACCGTGGCGTCGGGTACGCGGTCGATGCCTGAGCAGCCGGTACGCGTCGAGTCGCCGACGATGGCACTGCCGGTGATCGGCGCCCGACCTCCGGCCACACCCCGACGCCGCCGGTTCGGCCGGACACTGACCGCCCGTGCGGTGCTGGTCACGTGCGCGGTGGCACTGGTGTCGGTGCTCGTCACGGCGATCGTCGCCGTGCCGTTGGCGATCCGTGGCGCGGAGCGACGTGATCAGGAGGCCCTCGCCGCCCAGGCGCGACTCGCCGCCGAGGTGCTGCGCACCAGGCTGGACCGGGGGCGCACCGCCGACGAGGAGCGGCTCATCCAGCAACTCCGTGACCAGGACATCGACGCGTACCTGATCCGCCGCGGGGCCGTCGACCGGCAGGGTCTGCCGCCGCGCGTGGTGCAGCGGATCGGGCAGGGGCGCAACGTGTCGGCCCGCCGGGCGGTCAACGGCCACCGGGCCCTGGTGGAGGGCCGCGCGCTGCCCGGCGGCAACGGGGTGGTGTTGTCCCGCGCCACGTCGAACGGTCTGTGGGCGCAGGTGCTGCTCAGCCTGTGGCTGCCGCTGCTGGCCGGGCTGGCCGCCGGGGTGGTGGCCGGCCTCCTGCTGGCCCGCCGACTGGCCCGACCCATCCGCGTCGCGGCCACCGCCGCCGCCCGGCTGCGCGCCGGGGACCGTGCCGTACGGGTGCCGGTCGAGCCGCCGGACGAGGTCGCCGATCTGGCCGAGGCACTGAACGGCCTGGCCGCCGCGCTGACCACCAGCGAGGGCCGACAGCGCGAGTTCCTGCTGTCCGTGTCGCACGAGCTGCGGACGCCGCTGACCGCCATCCGGGGGTACGCCGAGGCGCTCGCCGACGGGGTCATCGAGGCGGACGGCAGCGCCGACACCGGCCGGACGATGCTGGCCGAGGCCCAGCACCTCGACCGGCTGATCGGTGACCTGCTGGCGCTGGCCCGGCTGGAGGCCGCCGACTTCCCGTTGGAACCGGTACCCGTCGACCTGGCCGGGTTGGCCGCCGACGCCGAGCCGACCTGGTCCGGGCGGTGCGCCGCCGTGGGTGTGCCGTTCCACCTGGAGACGCCGGGTCGGCCGGTGTCCGCGTACACCGATCCGGGTCGGATTCGGCAGGTGCTGGACGGGCTGCTGGAGAACGCGCTGCGGGTCGTACCCCCGGGGGCGCCGGTGGTGCTCGCGGTCCGGCCGGTCG
Source organism: Micromonospora sp. NPDC005172 (assembly GCF_040608555.1). NCBI lineage: Bacteria > Bacillati > Actinomycetota > Actinomycetes > Micromonosporales > Micromonosporaceae > Micromonospora > Micromonospora sp. NPDC005172. The sequence goes on along the minus strand of NZ_JBEXIL010000006.1, from coordinate 103,922 downwards.
GTGCGGACCCGGCGGCCGGCGGTGTGTTGGAGGTCCGCGACGGCGGGCCCGGCTTCACCGACGACGACCTTGCGGTGGCGTTCGAGCGGGGGGCGCTGCACGAGCGGTACCGCGGGGTGCGCAAGGTGGGCAGCGGGCTGGGGTTGGCGCTGGCCGCCGGGCTGGTGCGCCGGCTCGGCGGGGAGATCGTCGCCGGCCACGCCCCCGAAGGCGGTGCCGCCTTCACGGTCCAACTGCCCGGTGATCCTTACCGGACCCGAACATCGGCCTGACGGTCCGCTCGTGCTCGCGGGAGAGGCTGGGGACTCCACGAACGAGAGGGAGAGTCATGCCACGTTGGGGATTCGTCACCGGCACCACGGCGCTGTTCGCGGCAGTGGCGCTCGGCGTCAGCGGGTGCGGCGCGGCCGAGGTGGCCAGCCAGCCCGCGCGGGACGCGGCCGTCGAGGTCGCCGCCGCGATGGGCGTGGAAGGTCAAGCATTGACCGCGATGGGCTTCGACCCCGCCGACCTGGACGTGCAGACCGTCGCCGCCCCGGCGACGCCCGGGCCCTCCCCCACGGCCGCCGAGAAGGGGAAGCAGAAGCGCGGCGAGGAGTTGCGCAAGCGCCACCAGGCCCGCGTGCTGCTGCGCAAGAACACCCTGCACGGTGAGGCGGTGGTGCAGACCAAGGACAACGGTGCGCAGACCGTGGTCGTGCAGCGTGGCGAGGTGACCGCCGTCGACGGTGACTCGATGACCGTCAAGTCCACGGACGGCTTCACGATGACGTGGACCTTCGGTGACGACCTGCGCGTCGTCGAGAAGCGGTCGACGGTGCAGCCCAGCGAGGTCAAGGTCGGCACGAAGGTCGGCGTCGCCGGCGCCAAGGACGGTGACAAGGGCGTCGCCCGGCTCGTCCTCATCCCGCGCGACAAGTGAGCAGAAGGGCCCCGCACGTCGTACGTGCGGGGCCCTTCCATGTCGTCGTCTCAGCGGCCCGGGGGTAGGGCGTAGCCGACGTAGTCGCGGAACTCCAACCGCCACCCGGCCGGCACCAGCTTGGCGCAGGCCGGCTGGCTGCCGGTGCAGACGATGGCGTCCACCGAGGCCGGGTCGGCCGGCGGCCGTTCCGGCAGGACCGACTGCAACGACACCAGATCCGGCGAGCTGCCGTCCGGCTGGCGCAGCAGCAGCCACCACGGGTACTCCCAGTCGTCGTTGCGCTCCACCAACCCGATCCGGCGGGCACCGCTGTCCCGCACCGCCGTGGCGGCCCAGCGGAACTCGTCGGCCCACTCCGGACGGCGCAGGAACCGGGTGTCCCAGTCCGAGGTGGTGAAGACCGAGCCCGAGCCGACGAGCCGGCGCGGGAAGCCGTACGACAGCGCGAGCACTCCGGCCAACGCCGAGGTGGCCAGCACGACGACGGTCGCCACGGCGGCAACCGACCGCCGCCCCCGACCCGCCTCGGCCGGATTCGTCGCCCGGTCGCCGCCCCGACGCAGGAGCGCGTCCAGCCACCGGCCGGCGAGCGGGACGGCGAGCACCAGGGCGTAGAGGATCAGCCGATTGCCCCACGGCTGCCACTTGATCATCGAGGTGTGCAGCAGCACGGCGGCCAGCACCACCACGGCGTACGCCCGCAGCGGCCCGACCTGCGCCGGATCGATCCGGCGCGGGCGTACGAGGGCGACGAGCGCGCCGAGTAGCGCCAGCGATCCGGCGATCGGGAACGCGACCCGATCCTCGTCCGGATACCAGGCGGGCACCGGGAACACCTCCTGGCCGAAGGTGATCGCCCGGTCCTGGGGGTCGACGCCGATCGCCTCCGCGCCGCCGATGATCGCGTCCGCGCCGGCGACCCGCAGCGGCGCGACCGGGGTGTCGAAGGCCGTGTGCCCGATCCGCAGCGCGTTGACCAGGATCGACGCCGGATCGTGGCGTTCCATGGGGATCGACTCACGCAGCCGTGGTGGGCCCAACGGGTGCCCGAACTCGGCCGTCACCCGGGCCAGGAACGGGCCGACGACAAGCGCCGCGACCGCCAGGACCAGCACCGAGCCACCGACGACCCGGAACACCCCGCGAACCGCCCCCACCCGACCGGCCGCAGACCCGACGTCCCCTTCCCGGCCGGCCGCCTCGGTGGCGGATCCCCGGTCGGCCAGGGCCAGCCGGAGCTGCGCCAGACCCCAGAGCACCAGCAGCGGGCCCACCGCGATCAGGCCACTGGTCTTGGTCACCGCGGTCAGCCCGGTGGCCGCGCCCAGACCGAGCACGGTTCCCCAGCCGGTCCGGCGGCGCAGCCCGTCCACAGCGAGGGTCGCCGCACTCGCCACCCACGCCGCGCAGACCAGGTCGGTCTGGGTGCTGGTGGCCTGTAGCGCGACCATCGGGGTGCTGGCCAGCACGAACGCGGTGATCAACTGGGCCCGTCGGCCGCCGCCGAGCTGCGCGGTGATCCGCGCGGCCACCAGTAGGCAGAGCACCCCGGCGGCCCACTGCACCAGGTTGTGCAGCGCGTCGGAGCCGGTGAGCAGGCGCAGGTGCAGCAGCAGGTACTCCGCGCCGGGCGGGATCGTCACCTGCCGGTGGATGGCCGTGGGCCAGAAGTCGAGGTCGCCCTGGGCCACCCAGTGCTCGACCTTCGGCAGGTGGTACGTCTGCGAGTCGAAGTTGTTCGGCTCGGCCAGCAGTGCGATCAGCAGTTCCAGCAACACCAGAGCGCCGATGCCGCCCGCGAGCAGCCGCTCGCCCCGACCCGCCGTACGCCAGCTCTCGGTTGCCCGGGCGAGCAGTCTGGCGCGTACTCCCTCGGTCTGGGCCGGTGCGGCGTCGCGCCCGACCACCAGGCCGTCGTCGGTGGCCGGGGCGGGCGTGCCCGAGCCGACGCCGACGGTCACCGCCGCGCCGACCGGCACCGGCTGCGGCGTCACGGCGGCCGGATGGGCGACCGGGGTGTCCCGCCGCCAGCGCAGACCCACCGCCGTCGCGGAGGCAAGGAGGAAGAGCAGCCAGGCGGCGACGAACGCCGGCCTGGTCAGCGCGTGCAGCGCGCCGAGCACCTCGACGACGAGCACCGCGTACGCACCGGTGATCAGCGCGGCACGCACCGCGGCAAGCCGTGTCGGCGTCACCGCATCGACCCCGCGCGGCTTCGACGCGACCGTGAGCAGGAGCACCGAGGTGGCGGGGAGCACCACGAGCAGGGAGCCGGCAGCCGACATGGCGGGAAGTAAACACCATCGGGCTGAGACCGCCACGCCGACTGTCCGACGGTGGCGGCCACCGTCGGGCTGACCAGCCAGGCTAGGCTATGCCCGACGTGTTGTCGCCACCGTGGAGATTCCCGTGAAGCTCTCGATCCTCATGCCGGTCTACAACGAGGAAGAACGCATCGCGGATGCCCTCAAGCAGGCATTGGCGGTGGACTACCCCTGCGAGATCGAGCTGGTCGTGGTCGACGACGGCAGCCGCGACGGCACCGGTGAGGTCCTCGGTCGCGCCGACGACGCGTGCCTGCGGGTCATCACCCACCAGCGCAACGCGGGCAAGGGCGCGGCCATCAAGACGGCTGTGGACAGCGCCGAGGGTGAATACATGGTCATTCTCGACGCCGACCTGGAGTACGACCCGCAGGACATCCCCAAGCTGCTCGCCCCGGTGCTCGACGGGCGGGCCACGGTGGTCTACGGCAATCGCACCTTCGGCAGCCACAGCGCCTACAGCTTCTGGTACGTGATGGGCAACAAGGGCGTCACGATGGCGGCCAACGTCCTCTTCAACTCGTACATCGGCGACCTGGAGACCTGCTTCAAGCTGATGCCGGTGGAGCTCTACCGGTCGCTGGAGGTGCGCTCGCGCGGCTTCGGCATGGAGGCCGAGGTGACCGGCAAGCTGCTGCGCCGCCGCATCCGCCCGTACGAGGTGCCGATCAGCTACCGGGCCCGTGGCCGCGAAGAGGGCAAGAAGATCACCTGGAAGGACGGCGTCGAGGCGATCTGGATCCTCGGTCGCGAGCGCGCCCGCCGTCGTCCCGCGGTGTCGTCCGCGCGCTGAGCGCCGGTAACCTCGAATTGAAGTCCACTTCAATTCGAGGACCCGGTGATGCAGGACGCGTTGACGATCGGTGAGCTGTCCGTACGCTCCGGCGTGGCACCGTCCGCGCTGCGCTACTACGAGCGCCTCGGCCTGATCCGCGCCGACCGCACCGGCGGAAACCAGCGCCGCTACGCCCGCGCCGAGCTGCGGCGGGTCGCCTTCATCCGGATCTCCCAGCAGGTCGGCGTCTCACTCGACGAGATCCGCGACGCGCTCGAATCGCTGCCCGACAGCCGCACCCCCAGCCCGCAGGACTGGGAGCAACTTTCGGCGAGTTGGCGCAGCCGGCTCGACGAGAAGATCCGACTGCTCACCAAGCTCCGCGACGACCTCGACGGCTGCATCGGCTGCGGCTGCCTGTCGATGCAACGCTGCATGCTCTACAACCCGGGCGACACCCTCGCCGCACAGGGCCCGGGCGCCCGCCTCATGCTGCCGCCCGCCTCACCCGAGGGTGAGTAGCACCTTCCCGACGTGATCGCTCGACTCGACCAGCCGGTGCGCCTCGGCCGCCTCGGCCATCGGCAGCCGCCGGTCCACCACCGGCCGTACCGCGCCGGCCGCGACCAACGGCCACACCTCGTCGCGTACGCCCCGGACGATCGCCGCCTTCTCCGCCAGCGGCCGGGACCGCAGCGCGGTCGCCGACACACTGGCCCTCTTGGTCAACAACGCGCCCAGATCCAGCTCGGCCTTGCGGCCACCCTGCATCCCGATCACCACGAGCCGACCGCCGGTCGCCAGCGCGGCGACGTTCCGCCCCAGGTAGGACCCGCCCATGATGTCGAGGATGACGTCCGCCCCATGACCCTCGGTGGCCGTGCGCACCTCCTCGACGAAGTCCTGCTCCGCGTAGTCGATCGTGTGCGCCGCGCCCAACTCGCGCAGCCGGGAATGCTTCGCCGCGCGGGCGGTCGCCAGGACCGTCGCACCGAGCGCCGACCCGAACTGGATCGCGAACGTGCCGATCCCACTGCCCCCGCCGTGCACCAGCAGCGTGTCGCCAGCGTCGAGCCGGCCCACCCCCACCACGTTCGACCAGACCGTGCAGGCCACCTCCGGCAGCGCCGCGGCGTCGACCAGGTCGACGCCGGCCGGCACCGGCAGCAACTGCCCGGCGGGTACCGCGACGCGCTCGGCGTACCCGCCGCCGGCCAGCAGCGCGCAGACCTCCTCGCCGACGGCCCACCCGGTAACCTCCGGGCCGATCGCGTCGATCACCCCGGAACATTCCAGGCCGAGGTACGCGGGCGCGCCCGGCGGCGGCGGATAGTGCCCCTGCCGTTGCAGCAGGTCCGCGCGGTTGACCCCGCTGGCCCGCACCCTGACGATCACCTCGCCCGGGCCGGGCTCGGGGTCGGGGACCTCGGCCCAGACCAGCGCGTCGGGTCCACCGGGCTGCGGAACGGTGATGGCTCGCATGCCCCCAGTCTCACCCGCCGGGCTTCCCGCCGCAGACGCACCCCTCGCGGCGGCTCGGTCCGACCGTGGTCGGCTTGGTCAACTCGGCTTCCGCGAAACCGGGGCATCCCGGCGCACGCGACGCCCCGGTTTCCAGGGACCCGAGCCGATCAACGCCACAGTGGACGGCGGAGCTGCCGCCTGGCCGGCGCTTTCCGGGAGGCACACCGAGCCGGCCGGCGCGTGTCGTGGCAGACTGTTCACGGCCGCGCACCTGCGGGTGGTGGTCCGGGAGGGTTCGCCTAGTGGCCGATGGCGCTGGTCTTGAAAACCGGTAAGGCAGCGATGTCTTCGTGGGTTCGAATCCCACACCCTCCGCCGATCACCGCCTAGAGCTGGTTCGCGGCCGGTGGTGCCTCCGAAACCATCAACGAGCTTTCTTTGCGCCCTGATGGCGTACGCGTGAACAGCTCCGACGGCGTCGTTATCCGCAGACTGCGTGAACCTGCCGGTGCCATCGTCCGTCCTGTCAGCCGAATGCCCAGCACTGGGCCTGGTCTGGGGGACGTCGGTATGGGCACGGAAGCTGGCAAGAACCAGCAACAGCAAACAACAGCGATCGACCGGATCAACGCGCGGCGGGCCAGCCCGGGTTCGGGTGGTGGAAGCGACAGGTATGAGGGGGTGCGTCGGGCGAATGTCCGGGGTTGGTCCGGCCCGCGGCGTTTCGCGTTCATTGCCGGATTGCTCGGCGCGCTTCTGGCCGTCCTCGCGCTCAGCCTCGGCCCACGTTCCCATCACACAACCGGCCGAGCCGTCGTCCTGCCCTGGGTGATCGGCGGCGCGTCCGACCAAGTCGCCTCCGGTCCGGCCCTCGCCACCCCGCCGGCGGCAACCACCACCCCCGGGGGGTCCGCCGCACCCGAGGCGTCACCGACACCCTCGGCGACTACCGTTTCGGCTGCGGCCGTGCCCACCACGGCCGGATCGGCGTCACCGGTCACCCCGCGCGCAGTGGCAGGTGCCACGCCACGACCGGCGCCGCCCACTCCGCCCCCGTTGCCGGCGGTCAGTCCGGTCGCCGTCCAGGCGGAGGACCCGGGCAACGAGCTGCACGGCGCGCTGGTGGCGAAGTGCCCGACCTGCGAGGGTGGCGCCAAGGTCATATACCTCGGGGGAAGCAATTATCTCGTGGTCCACACCGCTGTCGCCGTAGCGGGACGGTGGAACGCGTCGGTTTCCTACGAGAGTGCCGTTTCGCGGCCTCTGAAGGTCAGTGTCAACGGTGCAAGCCCGCGAACGTTCACGGTGGCGGCTGGAGGTGATTGGCTGACGCCGAGGGTCTTCACCTTCCCCGTCGATGTGACGGCAGGGCCGGTGATTTTCAGGTTCTACCACGAAACCGACCAGATGCCCGATCTTGACAAGGTGGTTCTCAATCCCGCCTAGGAGGCTGCGGGCTTGTCCGGCCGACTCTCCCGGATCGTCGTGTCGGCGAGTCGTTCGACGGCGCGTCGGCGCTCCTCGGCGAGCGCCTGCTCGTCCGGCTTGCGCAGGACGCCGACGACGGCGACCAGAAAGTCTCGCCAGATGCTGAGCAAGGATTCCCCCCGTGGGACGTTGCAGGGGCACCACCCTAGCCCGCCCCCGTGATCCGGCACACCCCGACCAATCGGTCGTTCCACGGCGTGGAAAGGGGTATGAAGAGGCAGGTATCTGCCCACTCCGGAAGGACCCGTCCCGATGACTCTGGAACGACCGATCGCCCCGGACCCGTACGAGCTGCTGCCGACCGTTCCCTCGTTCACGCTCACCAGTGACGACGTGCAGAACGGCGAGCCGATGGACATCCGGCACGCGCACGGCAGCGCCGGCGGTGAGAACGTCTCCCCGCAGCTGGCCTGGTCGGACTTCCCCGCCGAGACCAAGAGCTTCACCGTCACCTGCTACGACCCGGACGCGCCGACCGGCAGCGGCTTCTGGCACTGGGTGCTGGTGAACGTGCCGGTCGACGTCACGCAGCTGCCCACCGGTGCCGGGGGCGCGGCGGGCACCGATCTCGGGGGCGCGTTCTCGGTCCGCAACGACTACGGCGCGCAGGGCTACGGGGGTGCGGCGCCGCCGCCCGGTGACCGCCCCCACCGGTACGTCTTCGCGGTGCACGCCCTAGACGTCGACCGCCTCGACGTGACCCCGGATGCGAGCCCGGCCTACGTAGGCTTCAACCTGACCTTCCACACCCTGGCACGAGCAGTAATCCGCCCCACGCATCAGACCAAGGAGTAACCACCGCCCCTGGCCGCGCCGATCTTGCACTTTCTGCGCCGACATAACCCCATACAAGGGACGTGTCGACGACCGAAAGTGCAAGATCGGCGAAGAGAGGGGTGCGTGGGTCAGGCCGGGACGCGGGCCACCGCGAAGACGGACTGGCCGAACGGGGGGCGGACGACCTGTTCGGCGGCCTTGGTGGCGGGCAGGACCAGGGTGTCGTAGACCTTGACCATGGGCCCTTCCTTCGGCATCAGCCGGAAGACCTTGGTGGCCATGAAGTAACCGATCAACCCGAGCGCGTTGGCGTAGTGGATCTTCTCCACCGTCAGGCCGGCCTCGGTCATCGCCGCACCGAGCGTCTTCTTCGTGTAGCGGCGGACGTGGCCGGTGGCGATGTCGGCCGGGCTCATGGCGAACTGGAACGCCGGCACGATGATGATCACCGCACCGCCGGGTCGGACCAGGTCGCGCATGCTCCGCAGCGCGCCCACGTGGTCGTCGATGTGCTCGAGGACGTTGTACGAGACGGCGGCGCTGTAGTTGCCCCGGTCGCTGTGCGGAAGCAGCATCTGCCGGACGTCGATGCCCGGCTGGGCGGACAGCCGCTCCTTGAGTTGCACGAGCCGGTCGGGGTCGGCCTCGGTGGCGGTGAACCGGGGCAGCCGCTGAGACCATTCCAGCGCGTAGTCGCCGAGGCCGCTGCCGATCTCGATGGGGTCGTCACCGAGGTACGGCACCGCCAGTTCGACGAACCAACGACGGTGGTTGACGGCCGTCGCCAGGCCTTCCAGCACCTCGGACTGGACGCGCTGATCCCCAGTGATTTCTGCCATGCGTCGATTCCTCACGATATGAACTCGACCCGTGCCTGGACCGACAGAGTGAATCATCCGCTTGGATGGCGAAGGAAACGGGGGAGCGGTTGGCCGAATTGCGGTCGGGGGGTGGGCACGTGATCGGCGGTCGGCGAACCCGGCACATAGTACGGCAGTACCCCGAAACATGTCACGGCACCGTCATACGCTGACTACCCTATGAATTGTCATGACTACTCCCGAATCGGACGCTCCCGGCGACGGCCCGGCCACCGCATCGCCGGTGGAGGAGCCCGGCGGCGGCGATCGGTTGCGCCGCAACGGGAAGTGGGCCGACCCGGCGGCCGTGCTGAGCTTCGTGGTACTCGGCTTCTGGGTCACCGGGCGTCTCTGGTGGAACCCGGGCAGTGGAGTGCGCGACAACCGCTCGGACCAGTCGCAGTTCGAATGGATGATGGCGCACGGTGCGCGGGTGGTCACGCAATTCGCGTACCCGTTCCATTCGGACCGGATGAACGTGCCGGACGGCGTCAACCTGATGGCAAATACGTCCGTATTATCCATTTCACTACCAATGACGCCAATTACCCTGCTGTTCGGACCACGTGCCGCATTCCTGCTCTTTCTTACTCTCGGAATGATCGCCACTGCCACGGCCTGGTACTTCCTGCTCTCCCGGGTCCTGGTCAGGAGCCGGGGGCCGGCCTGGCTGGGTGCCGGCTTCTGCGCGTTCGCGCCGGCCATGGTGTCGCACGCCAACGGGCACCCGAACATCGTGTCGCAGTTCGTCGTCCCACTGATCATCTGGCGTACGCTGCGGCTCGCCGACGCCGGCCACTGGCTGCGTAACGGTGTGCTGCTTGCGCTGGTGATCGTCTGGCAGGCGTTCCTCAATCTGGAGATCCTGCTGATGACCGCCATCGGGATCGGGGTGATCGTCGGGGTGCTGGCCCTCGCTCGCCCCGCTCTGCGGTCACGGATCCGACCCTTCCTCGCCGGCTTGGCCGTCGCCGCCGTGGTCGCCGGCCTGCTGCTCGCGTACCCGCTGTATGTGCAGTTCTTCGGACCCGGCGCCTACTCCGGGCTGTCCGGCCTGATCCGTGGTTACTCCAGCGACCTCGCGTCGTTCGTGGCGTACTCCCGGGAGTCGCTGGCCGGCAGCCCGCGCACCGCCGCGGGCCTGGCCAAGAACCCGACCGAGGAGAACAGCTTCTTCGGCTGGTCGCTGCTCGTGCTGGTGGTCGCCCTCGTCTGGTGGCTGCGGCGGTCGGCGGTGGTGCTCGCGCTGGCCGGGCTCGGGCTGCTCTTCACCGTGCTCTCGCTCGGACGGGAGATCCGCTTCGACGGGCGCGGCACCGGCGTGCCCGGGCCCTGGGCGGCGCTGGAAAACCTGCCGATCCTGCACTCGGTGGTGCCGACCCGGTGGGCGCTGGCGATCACTCCGATCGTCGGGGTGCTGCTCGCCTACGGCGCCGAGCGTGCCCGCGAGTTGGCCCGTACGCGTCCGGCCGCCCGACCGCAGATCCGCTTCGCCACCGCGACCGTGCTGACGATGGCCCTGCTGCCGATCCTGCCGACCCCGCTGCCCGTGGTCCAGCTGGACCCGGTCCCCACCTTCGTGACCAGTGGGGCATGGCGGCCGTACGTGGCTGGCGGGCGCAGTGTGGTGACCCTGCCGCTGCCGGACACCAACTACGCGGAGCCACTGCGTTGGTCGGCCGCGACCCGGCTGGGCATGCCGCTGGCCCGGGGCTACTTCCTCGGCCCGGACACCCGCCCGAGCGCCCAGCCGCCGAAGGTCGCGCTGTTCACCGCGCCGCCCCGGCCCACCAGCAGTTTCTTCGCCACCATCCGGCGCACCGGCGCGGTGCCGCCGATCACGCCGCAGAGTCGGGTCAAGGCGGTCGACGACCTGCGCTACTGGCGAGCCGGCGTGGTGATCCTCGGGCCGCACGAGCACGAGACGGAGTTGCGCCGCGGGATGACCGAGCTGACCGGTATCCAACCGACCTTCACCGGCGGCGTCTGGGTGTGGGACGTCCGAGCGTTGACCGACTGAACGACGGGATCGCGCCTGATCAGCCCTGTCGGACGCAGCAGCCCTGGCAGACCTTGGGGCTGGGCAGTGTGAAGGCCAGGCAGCACGTGCGGCGCTGGACGCTGGGCTCGCCGGTGGGGCCGGGGACCAGCTCGACAAGGTCGGCCAGGTCGAGCGCGCCGAGCAGGGTGTCGATGCTCTCCACCGTCGAGCCGGGCAGCCCGTCCGCAGCGCGCAGGATGCCGTGCGCGATGCCGGAGGCGACCGAACCGAGCAGCGTCCTGGTGCCCACCCGTACCTCCGCCTGGATCGCCGCGATCAGCGGGGCGAGGTGGGCGTCGAGCAGGGAGGCGCGCAGCGCGGCCAGCAGCTCCGCCTCGCCGGCGACGACGCGTACCTGCGGCAGGCCGGACAGCGCCAGCGGGTCGCTCGGCAGCACCGCCACGGTGGTGCCGTGGCGCAGGCCCAGCGTGATCAGCGGGCGGTGGTCCTCGAAGTGGATCAGCACGTCGGAGTGGTCGAGCAGCGGCACCCGGCGGGCCGAGGCCCAACCGAGCACGACCGGCAGCGCCGTCCAGTAGCTGTACGACTTCCAGGCCAGCGCGGCGCAGGCGTGCGGCGTGCCGCCCCAGCGGACGCTCGCCGCGCGCAGCAGCTCCGGCAGGCGGGTGCCGTCGATGAGGGTGGTGGCGGGCGCCCAGCCGAACTCGTCGTCGACGAGCAGGCCCCGGGCGAGCCCGGGGAGGTCGTCGGTGCCGAACATCGCCCGCAACGCGGCGGTGACGGGCGCGAGCGGCGTGGCGGCCACGTCCCGCCTCGGCATCACCGCTGTCACCTGAGCCGTCCCCCGTCCGAGTGGCCGGGGAGCGTGCCCCGGCGGACGGTCAGATGCCGTCCGAAGCTAAGGCTAGCCTAACCAAGCTCGTCGGTATACGCGAGTCTCTGTAATCCGAGCGACAGGGGCTGCCGTATCCGGGCAGACGGGCAGGCCCCGGACCGCGTACCGCGATCCGGGGCCTCGCCGAGGGTTGCCATCAGCGGCCGCCGTCACAACCAGGGCTCGGCATGAGCTGTCAAGCGGTGTGTCGGGAACATGCCAGTCAAGTGTGCGTCTGGCCACGGAACGTGAAACTGATACTCCCGGCCGCGAGGAAGCCGATGACCTCACCCCTCGAACGGGCTGCCGAGTCCTTTGCGGCCGAGCTTGCCCGGCAGCGTGCCGGGCGGGGCCTCTCCAAGAAGCAACTGGCCGTGCTGATGGGCTTCGACCCGTCCTACGTGAGTCACGTCGAGGGCCGTCGACACCGCCCGACCGAGGACTTCGCCCGCCGTGCCGAGGCCGTCCTGGAGGCCAGCGGCGCGATCTGGCAGCGCTTCCGGGAGTACGACGACCTCCGGCACGCCCGCTCCGGCCATCCGCAGCGCGAGCCCTCGCTGCCCGGCCAGTGGCTTCCCCCCGGCACCGGCCTGGTGGTGGAGCGGGAACTGGCCACCCTCATCCACACCGACAACGGCTACCGGTGCGTCATCCACCGTGAGCTGTACAACGCGGGCACGGACCCGGTCACCCGCTACCTCGTACGCGTGGCGGTCGACCGCTACCCGAACGATCCCGGTCGCTCCAACCGGCACCACCGGGAGCACCCGCTCACCTTCGCCGAACTGCAACTACAGGCCCGACGCGACGACGGCACCGGCGATCCGGAGCCGATGCACTGGCGGGCGAAACACGACCGGGACGCGTTCAAGGAGATCTGGCTCCTCTTCGAGAACAGCGAACGCCGGTTCCCGCTCTACCCCGGCGACCGGACCAGCATCGAGTACGCGTACAGCGTCGGACACGAGAAGTGGGGCCCCTGGTTCCAGCGGGCCGTCCGGCTGCCCACCCGGCACCTCGCCGTACGCCTGGATCTACCGGCGGCGCTCGACCCGCAGGTCTGGGGCGTGGAGACTTCGCTCTCCGCGGAGGAAGGCCCACTGCGGACCGCCCCGCAGCGACACGACGAGGACGACCGGGCGATCTTCGGCTGGCAGACCGACGACCCGCCGCTCAACGCGCGCTACCGGATGCAGTGGCGCTTCCGGGCTCGGCCCGACACCGACCCGGACGCCGGCACCGACAGCACCCGGGTCCGCCCCAGCGACCGGATGCGCGGGATCGGCATCGTGCAGCGCGGCGACGATCTCCTCCGCCAGCCGGTTCGACAGTTCGACCTGCCCGGCGAGGAGCAGGTGGCCCGCGGCATCGTGGAGCGCCTCACCATGGCGCTGTCCCGGCTCGACGAGCTGCACCCGTTCAGCAAGGGAGTGGGCATCGCCGCACCGCAGCTCGGCATCGGCCGGGCCGCCGCCGTCGTCCGACCTCCCGACCGCTCGGCGGAACCGGTCGTCCTGCTCAACCCCCGGGTGGTCGACGCCGACCCGGAGACCGACGAGCAGTACGAGGGGTGCCTCTCCTTCTTCGACCATCGAGGTCTGGTGCCCCGCCCGCTGCGACTCGACGTCGAACACGCCCAGTGGGACGGCAGCCGGATCATCACCTCGTTCGAGTTCGGCATGGCCCGGCTCGTCGCGCACGAGATCGACCACCTACAGGGCCGGCTCTACGTCGACCGGATGGCACCCGGCGTGCCGCTGGTGCCGGTCGAGGAATACCGCGAGACCGGGCGCCCCTGGCGCTACTGAAACCTGGCGCTGCCGACTCAAAGGAGGGGGACCGGGGCGCGCGCCCCAGGGGGCAGGGGCACGCGCCCCGGTGTGGGGGGAGGAACGTCTAGAGATCGCCGAACGTGTCGTAGCGTATGTTCGGCGGTGGTACCTCGTCGGCGGCCAGCACCCGCAGGGTCGACCGGACCATCTGCGCCGAGCCGGACACGTAACAGTCGTGGGTCGTCCACGGGCCGTACCGGGCCACCACGTCCGCGATGTCGCCCAGCTCGCCGTCGAAGTCCGGGTCGTCGCTGCACGCCGCGGTGACCGACAACCACGGGTGTGCCGCCACCAGGTCCTGAAAACCGGCCAGCCCGTACAGGTCGGACGCCTGCTGGGCGCCGTAGAAGACGTGCACCCACCGCGTCCGGTTGTAGGTGGCCAACTCCTCCACCAGCGCCTTGATCGGCGCTAGCCCGACGCCGCCGGCCACGCAGAGGATGTCCCGCTCGGAAGAACGGTCCAGGGTCATCGACCCCATCGGCGCCGCCAGGCGCAGCAGCTGCCCGGGCCGCACCCGCCGGACCAGCGCGCCGGACACCCATCCCGCGCCCGGGCTCCGTACGTGGAACTCCAGCACGTTGTCGTCGTTCGGGGCGTTCGCCACCGAGTAGTTCCGCCACACCCTCGGGTGGAAGCGGGGCAGCTCCAGGCTGACGTACTGGCCCGCCTGCCAGGGCAGTGGATGTTGCAGGGCTCGGCAGGTCAGCACGGCGATGTCCGGGCCGTGGCGCTCGTGCGTCAGCACCTCGGCGTGCCAGAACGGCGGGTTGTCGTCGTCGGCCGCCCCGGCGACCATCTTCGCCGCGATGGCCGCGTACGCGTCCCGCCACGCCTGGTCGTACTCCAGGTTCCAGCCGTCGCCGGCCGTGCTGCGCAGCGCGTCGAGCAGCGCGACGCCCATCGTGGCGTAGTGCCGGTCGTCGACGTGGTACTTGCGGTGGTCGCGGCCCAGCGCGCGCAGGAACTCGTCGAAGCTCTCCGGATCGCCCACAGTGTGGATCGCCGTGATGATCGCTTCCAGCAGGCGGTCACCCTGGCCGGTCATCTGCACCGGGAAGAGCTGCCGTAGAGCGGGGTCGAGCAGGAACACCCGAGCGTAGAAGTGCCCGGTCAGCCGCTCCCGGTCCTCCTCGACCAGGGTCCAGCTCTCCTTCAGCAACCGTGCGACGTTGTCCACCGGTGCTCCTTCTCCAGACGACAGCGGATCGGGCACCGATAGAATCTCCACGGAGCGTGCACATCGGTCGCACAGAATGTGCGATCGGTTCATGCCGACCGATCGGTGCTGCCTGCCACGCCGTCCGTCGGGCACAGTGGTGCGGTGACCGTAGAGCTGACCCGCCCGGTGTCCCGCCGGCTGCTGGGGACCGAAACGTTGCTGGTCCTCGGCCTGTCCCTTGGCCAGTCGGCCGTCTACGCGGTGGTCTCGATCATCGCGAAGCTGACCGCCGAGGGGCCGCTGTCCAAGCAGACCGCGTCACTGAACACCTCCGCGTCGGCCCGCCCCTGGCTGGACCTGACGTACCAACTCCTCGGCATCGTGTTCGCGCTGCTTCCGGTGCTGCTCGCCGTACACCTGCTCAGTCGGGACCCCGGCGACCCGGCGCGGACCCTCGGCCTGGACGCGCGGCGGCCCGGCCAGGATCTGGCGCGCGGCGCCGGCCTGGCCGCGCTGATCGGCCTGCCCGGCCTGGCCCTGTTCTGGGTGGCGGCGCACCTCGGCCTCAACGCCACGCTGGTGCCGGCGGCGCTGCCGCACGTCTGGTGGGCGGTCCCGGTGCTGATCCTCGCCGCCGTGCAGAACGCCGTGCTGGAGGAGGTGATCGTGGTCGGCTACCTGGTCACCCGGCTGCGCCAGCTCCAGTGGCGGCTGGCCGCGATCATCGCGGCCAGCGCGCTGCTGCGCGGCTCCTACCACCTCTACCAGGGCTTCGGCGCGTTCGTCGGCAACGCGGTGATGGGCGTCGTGTTCAGCCTCTTCTACCTGCGTACCCGTCGGGTGATGCCCCTGATCATCGCGCACACCGTGCTCGACGTGGTCGCCTTCGTCGGCTACGCGTCGCTGCCCCGGGAGTGGTTCGACTGGCTGTGACGGGTCAGCGCCGGCCCGTTCGGTAGGCGGCCATCGCCCGCGCCGCGAGCCGGTCAGCCGCCGCCGCGTCGCCCAACGTGGCGGCCACCACAGCCGCGCCCGGCACCAGCCGGGACGCCAACCGCAGCGCCACCCAGCCGCCGGCCTGCGCGGTGAGCGGCGCGGCCAGCCGCCACGCGGCCTCCGCAGCCCTCGGCCACGTTCCCTCCACCGGATCGCCAGGGTCCCGCGCACCGGCCAGCGCCGCCCGCGCGCTCGCCGCGTCCGGATGCACCTGGGTCAACACCAGCAATTCCTCGGCCCGATCGGGGTGCGACGGGTCCCGGCCGTAGGCCGCCGCCAGGTGCAGCACCAGGTTCGACTGGGTCCACAGCACCGACAGCAGCTCCGCCAACGGCGCGAAGAGCCCCGCCAGCGCCGCCGCAGCCCCTCCCACGCCCGCCGCCCGCACGTACCGCCGGGTCGCCAGGCGGGCCAGACCGTCCGCCGAGGCGTCCGGGTAGCGGTCCCGCAGCCGCCGCGCCCACTCGGCGGCGCCCGGACCGAGCGTCCGGACCGCCTCCAGCGCCAGCAACTCCGGAGCGAAGCCGGGGTGGTCGCGTAGGCGAACGGCCACGGCCCGCAAGTCCGATTCCGGGGTACGAGGGAAAGCCGCCTCTGGGTCAGCCGATGGAACCGCCGCTGCGGCCGGCTGGGGGGTGATCGCGGAAGTCGCTCCTGGCGTGGGCGCCGGTGCGACCGCGGGTGCACTCGCCTTCGCCCCGGCGGCACTGCGCGGGGTGGCCTTCTCCGGTGTTACCTCGCGCGGGGTGGACCCGGGCGGCGTGGCTGGGTCCGGAGTCGGCTTGTCCTGGGTCGTCGAGCGCGAGGTTGCCTTGCCCGGGGTCTTCCTGCTCGGGGTCGTGGCGCGGGTGGGCGTGGCTCGGGCGGGCGTGGCTCGGGCGGGCGTGGCGCGCTTGCGAGGGATCGGCGTGATCTCGGCCGGTTCGGGCGTGACAGGCGTCGCATCCGGGACGGCCGGCGCTGGCGGGGGTGATGTCGGTGCGACGGCAGCCGTGCTGGTGGCGGTCTTGCGCGGTCGGGGAGCCCGCTTCCTCGGTGGCTGGCCTGTCGGTTCCTGCACCGGGCCGGCCTGCGCCGCGTCCTCGGCGGCGGGCGGCTCGACTGTCACGCTGTCCGTGGCGGCGGGGGCGGGCGCCGGCTGTCGAGGCAGGGGACGGTCCGGCTCAGGTGGCTGGAAGATCACCGGTGCCGCCTTGGCCCGGCGGGGACGCGGGCTCGCCGGTGCCGCAGGCGCGGTCTCGGCGGACTGCTCGGTCACCTGCGGCGGCGTGAACGTGGCCCGCGCCGGGCGCCGACGCGTACGCTCAGCAGGCTCTTGGCGGGTCGGTTCGCTGGGCGGCTGCTCCTGCATATCGATGGAGCGTAGTCCCGATCACGTCGCCGCACAGCGGGGAAATACCGTGGCGGCGTGCCTCGGTCGGCGTACCCCGGAAGTCGTTTTGCTCCCGGTGGGTGCCGACCTGTATCCTCGGGCGCGGTGGTCTGCGGGCCACCAGGGAGACTTCGCCTAGTCTGGTCTATGGCGCCGCACTGCTAATGCGGTTGGGGTCTTAAAGCCCCTCCCGGGTTCGAATCCCGGAGTCTCCGCGCGAAAGCCGGGTGTGTATGCTGGCTGAGCACGAGCGCCCGTAGCTCAATGGATAGAGCATCTGACTACGGATCAGAAGGTTAGGGGTTCGAGTCCCTTCGGGCGCACAAGATCATCAGACGTCTGACCTGCGGAAACGCGGTCAGGCGTTTTTTGTTGATCGTCCCGTTGGACAGTGGGCGGCATGAGATCGGGTCGTGATCTACCCGGGCGCGGGAACCCCCGCGCCCGAGTAGACCTCACAATGATCGTCAGGCGGTCACCGGCGGTCGGACTTGTCAACCACCTCTGCCACTGGTCAGGCGGGTACGAACTGCCACTGCTGGTTGGTCCCGCCGTTGGCGGTCCACTGCACGACCTGCGCCCCTTCGCTGGTCGAGGCCGCGGAGACGTCGGCCACGAGTCCGCTGCTGCGGCTGACGATGGTGTAGTAGCCGTCACCGGTGGGCCGCAGGTACCACGACTGGTTGGCACCGCCATTGGCCGACCACTGCTGTAGCTGCAGGCCCTGCGTGGTGCTGCCGGCGTTGACGTCGAGCATCTTTCCGGAGGCGGTGTAGCGCAGGGTGTACGCGTCCTGCGTGGTACTGATCGTCCAGGTGGGGGAGCCGCTCTGCTGGACCGCCTTGGCGCCGTCGGCGGTGGAGTTGCCGGCGATGGCGAGGGGCTTGCCGCTGTTGCGGTTGACGATGCGGTAGGTGCCTGCTGCCGGCCCGGTTCCACCGCTTCCACTGAGGTTGAGGTACTCGACCGCGTCGGTGAAGACGGTGCTGCCGGACTTGGCGGTCGACAGTTGCAGGTACACGCGGCTGCCGGTGGCGGGGGCGGTGAAGGACACCGGTTGGGTGACCCGTGAGCCGAGCGGGACGGTCAGGGTGCTGTTGCCGGACGCGACGACCGCGCCGGTCGGGCTGTCGAGCCGGGCGGTCCAGGTGAAGCCCACGGAGGTGTTGGTGAAGTCGTCGTTGAACACGGTGATGTTGCGGGTCACCGTGGCGTTGCGGGCGTAGCTGGGCACCGCCTGCGCCAGCGGGAAGCTGCCGTTGGAGTCCGAGTTACCGGAGGCGGACCAGTACGGGAGGTCGATCGCGGCCACCGGGTTGAACGCCGCCTGCACGCGCTGGATCTGCGCGTTGCTCCACGGATCGGGCAGGTTGTCCGCGCCGTAGATGGGGTGACCGCCCTCCTCCGGGGTGAAGTCGGTGGACCGCACGCCCGGCACCACGCTGGCCCAGGCGGACAGCAGCGTGTACGGGCGCAGGTCGGTGGCGCCCTTGCCGCGCTTGGCAGCAGTCGCGGTGGCGAACCACTCGAAGCCCTGCTTGTTGTTGCATGCCGGCCAGATGAACTCGCCCTCGCCGTCGGGCCGCCCGTTCACGCTGACCAGGCCCTCCCCGTACCTGCCGAAGCCGTCGACGTAGTGCGGAATCACCGCGAAGTTGGCGTAGGTCATTCCGGGATACAGGCTGACATTGTTGCCGACGCCCACCTCGACAATGATCGGCCGGGTGCCGTCGGCGCCGTTCATCGCCGCGTACAGGTCCTTCTCGAACTGCTCGGAATCCTGGCCGCTCTGGTTCGGCTCGTTGTTCTGACTCCAGCGGATGATCGCGGGGTGGTTGCGGTCGCGCAGGACCAGCGCACGGGCGTGGTTGATCATGTTGTCGCGGCCGACGGAGTTCTGCCACTCCTGCGAGGACTGGGAGCCGCGAATCGCGACCTCGTCGATGATCATTAGGCCCATCTCGTCGGCGACATCCAACATGTACGGGCTTCCGGGCTCCTGGTGGATGCGCACCACGTTGTAGTTCAGCCGCTGGTAGTTGTCCACCGCCTGCGGCCAGCCGCCGTTGCCGGACGACGGGGGCAGGAAGCCGGGCAGGGTGTGGTACGCGTCGCCCTTGCCGCCGTTCTCGATCCGGTCATAGTCGGCACCCTGGAGGTTGTCGCCGCGGAAGTTCACGCGCACGCCGTTGAGGTAGTAGTAGTCACCGTTCTGGGTGGCCTCCCGGAACCCGAACCGGGACTCGGCGTCGCTCGTCCGGCCGTCGTCGGTGACGGCATGCACCGTCAGCCCGTGCAGCTGCGCCCGGTACCCCGACCGGTACGGCACGTTGGGCCACCAGTACGAGGTGCTGTCGAGGTTCCACGCGACCGGACCGACGGTCACGGTCGCGATCGAGTTGGCCGCCACGGTGACCGTACGGCTGGGCAGTCCCGGGTAGCTGAAAGCCGTTCCGTTGTGGGACGACAGCGACCCGGTCAACGTCACCGACCGGGAACTGCCCGACGTGTTCCGCACCGTCACGTCGTAGGTCAGCGTCTTGTTCGCCACCGACGTACGCACGAATGTGTCGCTGACGTACACCGCCGGGTACACCCGCAGGAACGCGGACCCGAAGATCCCCTGCGGTATCGCCTCGGACCACGTGGCGGCGTCGGGCACCAGGTACCGGCCGTTGGATGCCTTCAACGCGCCGCGGCCCTTCACGTTCACGGTGATCGTGTGGGTGGTGCCGGGCGCCGCGTATGCGCTGATGTCGAAGTTCGACGGGGTGAACGCCGTCGTCTGGGTGGCGACCACGCGGCCGTCGACCGACAGTGTCGCCTGGTGATTGACGGCGCCGAACTCGATCCAGGTCGACTGCGGCTGCCCCGATTCCGGCACGGTGATGCTGCGCGAGTACACCGCCTCGTTCACGGTGGTGAAGCCCTGCTTGTACCAGCCGCCACCGGGTACCGCGATCGTGGTCGCCCCCCGACCCGCGGGCGTGAAGTTCCATGTCCCGCTCAGATCGACCGAGGCGATCGCGGCGCTACCGGCCGCCACACCGTCAAGTCCGGCGGCCGCGACACTCTGCGTCTCGACCGGCGCGGCCAGGGCCGACCCGGGGGTCGCCAGGGTCAGCCCACCCAGCGTCAGGGGCAGGGCGAGCGCCACGGTCGCGGCCAACCCTCTGGCCAACGCCGACAATCGGCCACCCCAGTGGACGTTCGTATCATGCACGGTTGCCTCCTGTGACTCATCCGCCAGCTCCGCAAGACCGGTTCAGGGCACAGCCTTCAAGGCCGAGTCTCGAACCGATTCGACAAATTTGCCGGCGTCGCCGACCAGCCGGAAAGGCTGGTTGCGGCCTTAATACATAGGTATGTATTAATGGGTGCGTCGAGCGTGAAGTCAAGGTTTCAAGACGGTTAACTCCTGCTCCTGATGCCTCGCAGGCTTCGGGTGGCCGCCGATAGATAAAGCCCTACCGGAGTGCGAGGTCATCGCGCTCAGGCATTCCGTGTCGCCGACCCACCGACGTAGTGCCGATCGAATAGCGAACCGATTCGCCGCTGCGGCGCCGGCCGCGTTAGACGCTGAAGGTGTGGACAGCCCGTGGTCTTCGGTGAAGTCGGCGGGCGCCCGGCCTGACTTGTTCGGTTCGAAATTGGAGTTAGGGTGCTGGCAGGGAACGTGCCTTGCCAGCGTCACGGGAGGGTTGCGGGCTCTTAACGGTGAGTGTCTGACTGCGTAGACATGACTACGCAATCATACAGGACTATGGCTGGCGATGGGAGGTGCCGTGACGCGACTGGCGAGGCCGGGCGAAAGCCCTCCGACGCCGCGCAGCGTGGACGTCGCGCGGCTGGCCGGCGTCTCCCAGAAGACGGTGTCCAGGGTCCTCAACGACGAGCCGTATGTCTCGGCCGACGTGCGCCGGCGGGTCCTGGACGCCGCCGAGGAGCTCGGCTACCGGCGCAACCAGGCGGCCCGGGCGCTGGCCTCCGGGCGGACCCGGTCGATCGGCGTGGTGACGCTCGGCAGCGCCTTGTACGGGCCGGCGTCATGGCTCATGGGCATCGAGCGGGCGGTCCGGGAGGTGGGCTACACGCTGCGGGTGGCCGCCACGATCGAGGGCGACCCGGGCGGCATCGCGAGCGCCCTGGCGTCGCTGCTGGGCCAGGGCGTGGACGGCGTCGTCATCTCCGAGCCGATCGACGAGGGCGTCGGCCTCATCAGCGTCGACGTGCCGGTCCTGGTCCTCGGCGCGCCGCCCACCTTCGCCGCGCCGCAGGTGGTGACCGCCAGGGTCGGCGCGGGCAGGCTCGCGCGGGCCGCGACCGAGCACCTGCTGGGGCTGGGGCACGCGACCGTCCATCATTTGGCCGGCCCGCAGCGGTGGTATTCGGCACGGGACCGTCTCGCCGGCTGGCGCGAGGCGCTGCGAGCCCACGGCGCGGACGAGCCGCCGGTCGTCGAGGGCGACTGGTCGGCCGCGTCCGGCTACGCGGCGGGCCGGGAACTGGCCGGCGACGGCACCGTGACCGCGGTGTTCGCCGCGAACGACGACATGGCGATCGGTCTCATCCGCGCGCAGCTCGAGGCCGGGCGCCGCGTGCCCGAGGACATCAGCGTCGTCGGGTTCGACGACATCCCGGTCGCCGCCTACGTCACTCCCCCGCTCACCACCGTGCGGCAGCCGTTCGACGAGGTCGCGCGGCAGGGCCTCGCGCTGCTGGTACAGGTCATCGAGAAGCCGGACGTCGAGCTTCCACCGGCGGCCGACCAACCGGTCGAGCTCGTCGTCCGCGCCTCGACGGCTCCACCACCGCCCCGGCCGATCCCGGAACGTGGCCGCCGAGCGATCCCCCAGGCCCACGGTGGCCCGCACGGTCAGCCCGCCGGCAGCGAAGTCCCATCCACCCAGCCCTGATCAACGTAGATCCGTCCACCCTCCACGATCCCTGTGCCGAGAAGGCGCGAGCGTGCAGGCCAGAGTCCACGTCGCGACGAGGAGTGCTGGTGGTGCTCCCGACACGGGCACCTCGCGCGCCAACACCGGCACGATCGCCGCGGACCCAACCGCCGCCGCGCCCGTCGCCACCGATCGAGCGGACGGCAGGATCGGCTGCTTGCGCAGGGCGTGGGCCTGGGAGGGCGCACTTGGACTTGAACGGACCGAAAGGGTTGCGGCCGGACGAGTTTTAGGTGGAGTTCTATTTGTAGGGTTATGCGCTCGGAGCTTTGGACTACGGATCAGAAGGTTAGGGGTTCGAGTCCCTTCGGGCGCACAAGATCAAGAGGGCCTGGCCTGCGGAAACGCAAGTCGGGCCCTTCGCCTTTCTGTCCCTTGCGGGCGTTCGGCTGCTCGTCCGACAACCGTCCCCGATCTACCAAGCGCCGAGGGTCAGGTGCGGGCGTCCCGCGCCTGACCCTCGGCGTCCACTACTGCGTCGTCGCAGCCTAGGCCTGCACCGCCGGGGCCCAGGAGAAGATGGCGTTGTCCGCCGTGCTGCACGGGTAGAGGATCACGTCGGAGCCGTTCGACGTGGTGCTGCCCTGCACGTTGAGACACTTCGTGGAGTTCAGCCGGCTCTTGAACTGGTAGAAGTCGAAGCCGCCGATCTTCCGTACGAACTGCGGGTACCACTGGTCGTTCATCGTCGTGCTGCCACCACAGTTGTACTGGACGATCTTCGTGCTGTTGGCGTCCGTGCTGCCCTTGATGTTGGCGCACATGCCCGTCTTGCCGTTGATGATCCGCTGGTAGCCACCGGAGGTGGGCCGGAAGATCCAGCGCTGGTGCAGCGGCGTGACGCCCCCGCTCCAGGTTGCGCAGGTGTAGACCTGGACCTGCGCGCTCGGCGCGGTCGAACCACCCTGAACTTCGACGCACTTGTCGACGGCGCTCGCGGGGAAGATCTCCCACGGTCCGTTGTCCGCAGCGTAGGCAGCGGACGGCCCGACCAGCCCAGCGGCGGCCACCCCGACCAACGCCGCGAAGACAGCGGCGAATTTGCGCAGCTTCATACTCGTTCCCCCCAATGATCGAACAAGCAACGGGCACGACCCTACCCGGGGCAGTCAGACATGTGCATCCCTGAGTGCACTGCCGGATGGCAGGTGCGGGCACCTGTCGAGCGGTGTGAGGGCGCGAGCGACGTGGGCAGCGGGCCGCACGTAGGCCCAGCAGGAGTCGCGCACGCAGCGCGGGCGGGTTCGCGTGTCGTCAGGGCCTCGGCGTGCGTGTCTGGGGCTGCCCCATCTCCGCCAGCAGCCCGGGAGGGGTAAGGGCTACGGCTTCTCGGCGACGAACGTCCCGCGCCCGGTGAAGGTGACGACGAGCCCTCGTTCCCGCAGCAGCCGTACCGCTGCGCGGACCGTGCCACGAGCTACGCCGTGCTCCTGCTGCAACGTCGCCTCGCTCGGGAGCGGCTGACGAGGCTTGAGCTTCCCGGATTCGATCTGCTTGGCGAGGAGATCGGCGAGCTGGATGTAGAAGGGGACCGGGCTCATCTCGTCAATCATGATCGACACGATATGGACGCGCTACACGGGATAGTCGTTGGGTACAGGTAACCTGGGCTAGGCAGGCTGGCCGGGCTGTACAGGCTGTATAGGTTCGACTACCCTCAGGGTCAGCCATTCGCCCAGGTAGGAGCCACCTCGTGAAGCTCTGGCCGCTCCCTCGCCGTCGAGAAGCGCTCGATCGAACCGATCCTGCGGAGCCGTGCACGGAGGGTGAGCGGTGAGCGCGGTGCCCTTCGAGGTGGAGCTTTCCTGGACGGTGATCGACTACCACCGGATGCAGAGGTGCAGTCGCTGCCACCCGGACGGCTGGTGTCCGAGGGCTGCGGTGGCCCGAGCGCGGATCCTGGCTTGGCGACGGGCGGTGGGTCGTGCACCCATTCAGGAGTGGTGACCTCCTGCTCCTCACGCGGGCGGCCAGCGTCCAGTTCTCCCGGCCGTTCTTCGTCCGGCTCATCCGTGTCCTGGAAGACCGGATCACGTACGACGGGTGGGTCTGGATCGAAGGGTATGAGCTTGACGCCCGAGGCGCGGCGGTAGCCCGGCGGGAACTCTTCGTCCAGCCCGCCGGGGTCCGGAAGCTCCCGGGCGCCCGGTCGTGCCGCAGCAAGAGATCTCCGTAGTCCATCACCGCGGTTCCGCCTCGATCCCGTTTATCTGCCCCTAGCGTGGAGAAAGGGCCACCTCGGGTACGAGGGACGGAGAGGTGATGACAACCACCGCGGACGAGGGCAGGCTCGGCCGGGTCGGCCTCCGACTGCCCGGAGTCGTGCTGGGGCTGGGGCTCGGCGGCTTCGCCGACGGGATCTTCCTGCACCAGGTCTTCCAGTGGCACCACATGCTCACCAGCACGAACGAGGATCGAATCGGGGTGCGGTACTACAACCCGCACACGGTCTCGGGCCTGGAGATGAACACCGTCTGGGACGGCATCTTCCACGTCGTGTGCTGGCTGGCAGTGCTGCTTGGCCTGGCCATCCTGTACTCGCGCGTCAGTCACGACCGCCGCAGGGTGTGGGGCTCCCGCGTGCTCTGGGGCTGGATCATCGCGGGCTGGGGGTTGTTCAACCTCGTCGAGGGCGTGGTGGACCATCAGATCCTCGGCATCCACCATGTTCGCGGTGGCCCTCACCAACTCTGGTGGGACATCGGGTTCCTCTTCTTCGGCGCGCTGCTGCTGATCGGCGGCTGGTTGCTCCAGCGCGGTGGCAGGGTCGCCGACTCCGACCGCGAGGTCTGATGGATCCCCACCCGCACCACGAGAGTGCGGCGCTGGGGGTTGGCCTGGGCGAGACGGTGGTGCCCGCCGTCGTCCTGCTCGCCTGCGCGGGCCTCTATCTGCACCTGGCGGGGCGGGCACGCCGTCGGAACCCGGTGCAGGGTTGGAACCGCTGGCGTACGGCGAGCTTCGCCGTCGGGCTGCTCCTGCTGGCCGTGGCGCTCCTGCCGCCGCTGGCGCCCTTCGCCCACACCGACTTCCGCGGCCACATGACCCAACACCTGCTCATCGGCATGTACGCCCCGCTCGCGCTGGTGCTCGCCGCCCCGGTGACGCTGGTGCTGCGGGCTCTGCCCGCGCCCCGGGCCCGCCAACTGACCGCCCTGCTGCACAGCGTTCCGGTTCGGGTGCTGACCCACCCGGCGGTGGCTTTCCTGCTCTCCACCGCCAGCCTCGCCGTGCTCTACTTCACCCCGCTCTACCACCTCGCCGCCGGCGGTCCGGTCGGTCACTGGCTGCTGCACACCCACTTCCTGCTCTCCGGCTGCCTCTTCGCCTACGTCATCGCCGGCCCCGACCCCGCGCCCCGGCGGCCCGAGGTCCGCACCCGGCTGGTCTACCTCGGTCTCGCAATCGCGACCCACGCCGTCATCTCGCAACTGATGTACGGCGGTTTCTGGGTCGACATCCACGCCCCGATCCCACAGGTGCAGGGTGGAGCGCAGCTCATGTACTACGGCGGGGACATCGCCGAGCTGCTCCTCGCCGCCGCCCTCGTGGCGACCTGGCGACCCGAGCGCCGCAGCCGGTCCGGCGACACCCCCGCGCCGCAGCGCTCGCACGTGGTATCAATCTCCGATAGGCAATAAATCTGGGCAAAGTCGGGCGGCGATATGTCGACAGGCGCAGCAACGCTGCTTCGCAAGTCGGCGCAGCCGCAACGGCCGAGTCTCCTGGAACTCTTCTTCGACCTGGTGTTCGTCTTCGCGCTCAACCGGGTCTCTCATCGGCTCGTCGAAGACCTGACCGAGCGAAGGATGGTTCTCGCCGAAGTCGGCGAGACGTTGCTGTTGCTGATGGCCTTCATGTCACTGTGGTTCGTCACGGCCTGGGTCACCGATCTCTACAACTCCGAGCGGCCACAGGTCCAGTTTGTGGTCTACACGGCCATGCTCGGCGCCCTGATGATGGCGGTTACGGTGCCGCAGGCGTTCGGTACCGGGGGTCTGGTCTTCGCCGGCTCGTACGTGGCGGTACACATCGTTCGTGGCCTCGTCATCGTGCCGGCGTTGCGGGGTCTCGAGGCCCAGAGCCGTGCGGCGGGCGTACTCCTGTGGTTCTCGATGTCCGCCGTGCCGTGGATCGTCGGAGCGCTCCTGCCGGATGCGGCGCGGGCGGTGCTGTGGGCGCTCGCGATCGCCATCGACGGCACGGCGTTGCTGCTCTTCTACCCTGTGCCGTGGAACATCTCCAGCCGACCGAGGTGGCCCGTGTCGGCGGAGTACATCTCCGAACGGTACCGACAGTTTTTCATCATCGCGCTCGGTGAGCTGATCCTGACCACCGGATCGGCCTACAGCGACACGTCGTTCCAGAAGGGCGGCGCCGCCGCGGCGTTCGCCGTCTCGTTCGCCACGACCGTGCTGATGTTCCGGGTGTACCTCTTCAAGGCGGGCCAGCTGCTGCCCGGGGCGCTCGACGCCGCCCGTAACCCGGCGCACCTCATCCGGGAGGCGTTCCTCGCCCACATGCTCATGGTCGTCGGCACCGTTGCCATCGCCGTCGGCTACGAAATCGTGATCACCCATCCGTCCGGGCACACCGACGCGTCCTGGATCGTCGCCATCCTCGGTGGACCGGTGATCTTTCTGGCCGGGCGTGCCCTGGTCGAACACGCGGTGTTCGCGCGGGTGTCCCGCTCGCGGCTGATCGGCGTCTTCCTGCTGGTCGCCGTCTCGCCCGCAATGATCCTCGTCCCGCCACTGGCCGTGGCCGTCACCGCCGTCGTCGTCCTGGGCGGCATCGCCACCTCGGACGCGATTCGCGCCATGGGCAAACCGCCCGAGCACCCGTCCCCGCCGGGTGCCGGAGGTTGACCAACCGGTCGCGGGCTGGTGCATCCACGTGCTTGACGGTGGTTGGCGATTCCTCCAGTAGAGTCGCATCTATGGCTCTTTGTCCGTCTGTGCGTGCATGGCTTGGCGTGGCTGTCAGCGGGCGGCCATTCCGCACGCTGGTGGTCGGCTGCTGGACAGGCTGATGTCCAGGAGGTGGCACTTCCGGCGGCGGACACGGTCGGCGGACGAGGCTGCGCTGCAGGACAGCGCTCTCAGAGACCCCAGCCGGACCGTGTTCTTCAGTGATGGGGTCTTCGCCATCTCCATCACGCTCCTGGTGCTGGAGATCCACCCGCCGGAGGACACCGCCTACCTGGGTCGGGGTCTCGTCGAGCTGTGGCCATCGTTCCTGGCGTACGTGCTGAGCTTCTTCCTGATCGCCTCGATCTGGGCCAACCACCATGTCATATTCGACCAGGTCGTCGCGGCTGATCGAGGGCTGCTCCTGCTCAACACCGTGCTGCTGATGACCGTGGCGTTCCTGCCGTTCGCGGCGTCCGTACTCGCCGCAGCCTTCCGCAACGGGGCGGGTGAGCCGCTAGCCGTGTTGTTCTTCGGTGGCTCCTTCGGCGTGGGCGCGATCTTCTTCAATGCCCTCTGGTGGTACGCGTTGCGTACACCGAGGCTGTTGAATTCGCGGGTCAGTGCGCACGCGGGCAGGCTCGTGGGCAGACGTTTTCTGGCGGGACCGGTGCTGACTCTCCTCGGCGCGGCGGTCGGCGCGTTCGCCCCCGCTGCGGGGCTGGCTTTCTACGCCCTGATGATCCCTGTCTTCTGGCTGCCCCTGCCCGCGCTCGAACCAGTCCCTCTCGGCGATGAGAGTCGCTGATCGTGCCGGTCGGCGACTCCCTGTCGGCCGGCAGCGCAGGACGCGGGGGAGGCGGAGAACCGCCGTCCCCCGCGCGGCTGCTCAGGGGCTGGTGCAGGTCGGCGACGGGTTGGTCGGCGTACCGGAGCCGAGGAAGCCGAACGTCGTCGTTGTGCCCGGTGCCAGCGAACCGTTGTACACCGCGTTGCGGACGGTCGCTGCCGAGCCGCTGGTGCTCAGGGTGCCGTTCCAGACCTGACTGATGCTCTGGCCGTTCCCCAGGGTCCAGCGGACGGTCCACCCGTCGACGGCGGCGGTGCCGGCGGTCACGGTGACCTCACCCTGGAAGCCTCCGGACCACGAGTTGACCGTGCGATAGGTGGCGGTGCAGGCGGCACCCGAGGGAGGCGGCGTGGTCGGCGGTGGCGTGGTGGGTGGTGGCGTGGTCGGGGGCGGTGTGGTCGGGGGCGGTGTGGTGGGCGTACCCGTGGTGGGCGGTGGTGTCGGCTCACCCGGCGGCACCAGGGGACAGGTGGCGCTGTACCGCGACACACCCCGGTTGTCCGCCAGCGGGCAGAGGAACTGGGTGTAGCGCGTGTCGTTGTCGAGGAACGTCTTCAACCAGGGGATCAGGAGCCGCATCTCGGTCGGGTTCGACCTGGTGAAGGAGAGGTGGTCGTTGCCGGCCAGCTCGGCCCAGGCGTGTTCGACGGTGGCCGGCAGGCTGTTGTAGATCCCCTGGACGTACGAGGGCGTGACCGTGCCGTCGTTCTGGCCGGAGATGAGCATGGTGGGCACCTGGGTGCTGGACATGTTCAGGTTGTTTCCGGGGGTGCCCGGTGCGAGACCGACAGCCGTCTTCAGGGTGGGTCGCCGGAGCGACGCGAGCAGGGTCCCGGCGCCGCCCGCCGAGTGGCCCATCACGCCCAGCCGGTTCGGGTCGACCCGGCTGCGGACCGGGCTGGTCCGCGTGAGGTAGTCCAACGCGGCGAGCAGTTGGGTGGCGCGGGCGTCGGCGCCGTCGGTGCGGCTGTTGGTCTCGATGCCGATCACCACGAACCCGAACGAGGCCAGCCAGGGGCCCATCCAGGCCTCCTCGTTGGCGAACAGGGCGGAGTAGCCGGGGACGATCGCGATCGCGCCCCAGGTGCCCAGGCTGGTGTCGGTGGGGTAGTAGACGTACCCGCCGTTGAAGCCGTTGCCGGTCGGGACGGTCGCCTGCGTCGTGGCGAACGGGCCCCGGGTGGCGGCCACGCTGGCCAGGGTGGGGTCCGGGCCCCGCTGGTACGGGCTGTCCGCGACCGCCGCGTCCCGGGTCGTCGTCGCCAGTGCCAGGCCGAGGGCCACGGCCAGTGCCCCCGTCAGCCATCTGGCGGTACCGAGCCGCTTCATCGACGGCTCCACTGCTGGTTGGTCTGGCCGGTGCAGGTCCAGAGGACGAGCTTGGTGCCGTTGGCGGTGCCCTGGTTGTAGGGGTCCAGGCAGAGGCCGGACTGCACGCCGGTGATGGTGCCGTTGGCGTTGACGTTCCACTGCTGGTTCGTGCCGCCGTGGCAGTCGTAGATGGAGACCAGGGTGCCCGGCGAGGTGCCGTAGCCGGCGGCGTCGAGACACTTGTTGCCGTACACCGTCAGGGCCTTGCCGGACGTGTAGGTCCACTGCTGGTTGGTGCGGCCGTGGCAGTCCCACAACTGCATCTGGGTGCCGTTGGTGGTGGAGGAGCCGGGGACGTCGACGCACCGGCCGGACAGCGTGCCCACGAGGGTGGTGGTGGTCTGGCCGCCGCCGCTGCTCGGATCGCCGATGCTGCCGGGGACCGACTGCAACGCGCTGTACCAGCGGGCGGCCATCTTGTCGTAACCGCCGGCGGTGGGGTGGACGCCGTCGATCAGGTCGGCGGTGGTGAGCGCGCTGTGCATGTCGACCAGGTGCACCCGCTTACCGGCGTTGACCTTGCTCTGCACGATGCCGGGGATCGCCGCGTTGAACGTACGAGCGGCGTTCTCCTGGTTGCTGTTGGACAGCGGGATGAGCTGCGCCACGAACACCTCGGCGGTGGGCGCGGTGGTGGTGATCTTGTCGATCAGCGTGGAGAGCCGGTTCGGCGCGGTGCTCACGTTGTAGTTCTGCAGGATGTCGTTGGTGCCGATGTGCAGCAGGACGGTCTGCGGGCGTTGGGTGTTCAACCAGTTGACGATGTTCGCGTCGATCTGGTCGATGCGCCAGCCGGGGTGCCCCTGGTGGTCGTGGTCGCCGAGGCTGGCGGGCCCGTTGAACTGCGATCCGACGAAGTCCACCGTGTACCGGCCACTGGCGAGACGCTGCCAGAGCCCGATGCGGTAGCCGCCGGGCACCTGCGTGCCCTCGGTGATGGAGTCACCGAGGGGCATCACGCGTACGCCGCCGTTGGATTCCGCGCTGGCCGGCGAAATGGGTGTCACCACTCCGGCGACCACGACACCGAGCGCCGCGAGTGTCGCGAGCCATCGTGCCCTCGTTCGCATGTCTTCTCCCCTGGATCGGTCGAGCTGGCCGAGGGCGTTGGCCGATCGGTAGGGCCGCCACGGGCAGCCGGCAACCTCGGGGGCCGGCGGACCGAGCAGCCGCCGGCTGCCGGGCGTTGCCCGGCTCGCGCCGATCGTCAGATCGGCACGGCGTTGCTGCCTCAGCACTGGGACGAGTGTGAGCGTTAACAGAGACGAGTGTAGATTCATCGAACCGTCCTGGTCTACCTCGGCGGCGACCGCACCCGGGCGAGCACTTCAGCGGCGGTGGCCCCGGTCACTGACCTGCGGGCCGGTCTGTGGCAGCGTGCAGGGGCGACCGTCGCCGTGCCTTGCACGCTGCCGTACCGAGAGAAGGCCATGCTCGCCAGGTCCGCCGAGACACTCCCTCCGTCCCCCGTCGTCGAACTGTGCGACGTGACGTTCCGGCGGGACGGCAAGCAGATCCTGCACGGCATCGACCTCACCGTGCGCGAAGGCGAGCACTGGGCGCTCCTCGGCCCGAACGGCGCGGGCAAGAGCACGCTGCTGGGCTTCTGCGGCGCGCTCACCCATCCGAGCTCGGGAATCGTGCGCATCCTCGGTCAGCAACTCGGCCGCGTCGACCTGCAACAGTTGCGCAGGGCGATCGGTCACGTGAACCCCCGCCATCCGCTGCGGTCGCCGCTGACCATCCGTGAGGTCGTCCTGACCGGGCTCGTCGGGTCGGTGGACCTGCCGCCACGCTGGCGGCCGACCCAGGATGACCGTGAACGGACGGATTCCCTGCTGAGCACGTTCGGGCTGGTCGACAGGGCCGACGAACGCTGGCCCACCCTCTCGCAGGGCGAGCGGGGTCGTGCCCTGATCGTCCGGGCTCTCATCAGTCAGCCGCGACTGCTGCTGCTGGACGAGCCCTCGACCGGTCTCGACGTCGCGGCCCGCGAACAGTTGCTCGAGACCATCGACCTTCTCCGCGCGACCCACCCCCGCCTCGCCTCGATCATGGTCACCCACCACCTCGAGGAACTTCCGGCCACGACCACCCACGCGATGTTGATCAGCGGCGGCAGCGTGGTCGCCGCCGGCCCGGCCGACGAAACGGTCACGACCGCGCAGGTTTCGGCGGCCTTCGCGCACCCCATCGAGGTACGCCACGAGGACGGGCGTTGGGCGGCCCGCGCCGGGTCCGTCCGGCGGCTGGCGGCCGCCACCGGCTGAATTCCTTTCCGGTACGCCTTGTGGGTGAACGGTCGATCAAATATCACGCGGTTTTGATCGGCGCGCGGATTTCGCCCGTAAAAGGATTCAGGTGGGCGCGAACCTGCCCGCCTGAATCGGAGGAATCTCATGCCCAGCATGTCTCGTTCCCGTTTCCGGGGACTCCTGGTCGTCGGAGTGGCCGGTCTTCTCGCGGCGGCCGGAGCGGTGACCCATCAGGCGTCCGCGGCCGAGGTGGCCGCCCCGGCCGCCGTCGGCGCCGACGCCCGCCGGGTCGACATCCCGCGAATCGCCGCAGCGATCAAGCCGCCGGCAGGTTCTCGACCGGTCGGCGCGTACGTCGTCACCCGGGGAACGCAGACCTACACCTGTACCGGTGGCGTGTTCACCGGCGCTTCCGTGCCGGAGGCCCAGCTCCTCGGGACCGGCGGTCGGATCCACCACTTCAAGGGACCGAGCTGGCAGTCCCAGCGCGACAACTCCCTGATCACCGCCAAGAAGACGGCGGAGAGCCCGCGTGCGGGGACGATCCCGGAGTTGCTGCTGACGGTGGACAGCCACACCGGCACCGGCACGCTCGGCAAGGTGGCGTACATCAGTCGGCT
Source organism: Micromonospora sp. NPDC005172 (assembly GCF_040608555.1). Lineage (NCBI taxonomy): Bacteria > Bacillati > Actinomycetota > Actinomycetes > Micromonosporales > Micromonosporaceae > Micromonospora > Micromonospora sp. NPDC005172. The sequence continues at coordinate 72,107 of NZ_JBEXIL010000006.1, read as the reverse complement.
CCGGACCTCGGGCGGCGCGGCCCCGGCGGGCGCCTGCACGGACGGTGCCACGAAGGCCGTGCCGTACGGCGCGGTCTACGTCTTCTGGGCGGCGAGGCGGTAACCCCCGGCGACGAGCCTTCCCGCTCGACAACCGCTGGTACAGCAGGCTGTACTTTCCGCCGCGGACGCTGCCGAGGGTGCCCACCGTGACCTATGTTGGCGCGGGAGGTGGGTGGCGATGGCATACGTGCGGGGCCGGCTGCGCGCCTCGGTCGACGCCCTCGAACACCTCGTCGGCGGGCTCGGAACCGCGCTGCTCGCGTTGGGCGCGTTGCTCTGGGTGATGGTCGTGGCGGTGACCTGTCTGACCGGGCTGGGGCTTCGCCTGGTGCCCGGCGCCCTGCGGTCGGTGCGCTCGGTGGCCGACCGGGAGCGGGGTCGGCTGTCCCGCTGGGGCACGTCGATACCCGCGCCGGGGCCGGTGCAGGACGGGCTGCGGGAGGCGGCACGCGATCCGTTCGTGCGCCGGGAGCTGGGCTGGCTCACGCTCCACTCGACAATCGGGCTGGTGTTGGGGCTGGTCGGCCTCGCCCTGCCGGTCAACGCCGTCCAGGACATCACCTTTCCGCTGTGGTACCGGCTGGTCCCGCCCGAGGACGGCGCCCCGGGGTTCGTCTGGTGGCGTGTCGACGAGCTGTCCGAGGCGCTGCTGGTGGGCCTGCTCGGGGTGGGCCTGCTGGTCGCCGCGTTCGGGTTCGGTCCGGCGCTGGCCCGGGTCCAGGCCTGGCCGGGCCGATTGCTGCTGCCTCCGCCGCCGGGAATCGACCTGTCGCTGCGGGTGGCCGCGCTGACCGCCACCCGGGCTGCCGCGCTGGACGCCCACGCGCTGGAACTGCGCCGCATCGAGCGGTCGCTGCACGACGGTACGCAGAATCGGCTGGTCGCGGTCAACGTGTTGCTGGGAGCAGCGCGGCGAGCCGTGCGGCGCGACCCCGAGCGTGCCGACGAGATCCTCGGGCGGGCGCAGGACGCTGCGGAACAGGCGCTCGGCGAACTGCGTACGGTGGTGCGGGGCATCCTGCCGCCCGTGCTGGACGACCGAGGGCTGGCCGGCGCGCTGGCGGGCCTCGCCGGCAGTTGCGCGGTGCCCTGCCGGCTCGCGGTCGACGTGGCCGTCCGCTGCGCGGCCTCGGTCGAGGCCACCGCGTACTTCGTGGTGGCCGAGGCGCTGACCAACGTCGTTCGGCACAGTGGCGCGAGCCAGGTGGATGTCGCCGTGCGCCGTGAGCCGGGACTGCTGTTGGTGACCATCGAGGACGACGGGCGTGGCGACGCCGACGAGGCGCACGGCTCCGGGCTCACCGGCATCCGCCGGCGGGTCGAGGCGTACGACGGCCGGATGACACTGACCAGCCCATCGGGAGGACCGACGAGGATGCACGTGGAGTTGCCATGCGGATCGTGATCGCGGAGGACGACCCACTGCTGCGCGAGGGGTTGGCGCTGCTGTTGCGGGCCGAGGAGTTGGACGTCGTCGCCACCGCCGGCACACCCGGCGAGTTCCTGGTCGCCGTCGACGAGCACGCGCCGGACGTGGCGATCGTGGACGTACGCATGCCGCCGACCCACACGGACGAGGGCATCGTGGCCGCTGTGGAGGCCCGGCGACGGCGGCCCGGCCTCGCGGTGCTGGTCCTGTCGGCGTACGTCGAGCAGGCGTTCGCCACCGACCTGTTCTCGGTGGGCGCCGTCGGGCTGGGCTATCTGTTGAAGGAGCGGGTCGGCCGGGTCGAGGAGTTCCTCGCCGCGCTGCGCCGTGTCGCGGACGGCGGCAGCGTGATCGACCCGGAGGTGGTGGCCCAGTTGTTGGCCCGCAACCGCCGGTCGGACGGGGCGCTGGGCGAGTTGTCACCCCGCGAGCGGGAGGTGCTGGGGCTGATGGCCGAAGGGCTCGGCAACACCGCGATCGCCGAGCGGCTGTTCGTCACCGACGGCGCGGTGCACAAGCACATCCGCAGCATCTTCGCCAAACTCCAGCTACCGCCGGACGACCGCGCCGACCGGCGGGTCACCGCGGTGCTGCGTTACCTGGACGGTGGGCAGCGGTAAGCAGCGAGCCGGTGACAGACCGCTGCCCGGCGCCCCGTTGCGGGGTGCCGGGCAGCGGCGGTGCTCAGAGGCTGATCCGGTCGAACTTCTCCCAGCTACTGATCGACGTACGGTTGGCGATGAGGGGCTTCGTGCCCTTGCTCTCCGCCACCACGTACCTGCCGTTGGCCGCGGCCCGCAGGCTGATCGTGCCGTCCGAGTTCTTGATGATGGTGAACTTCTCCCAGGTGCTGACCTTGGTCCGGTTGGCGATCAGCGGCTTGGCACCCTTGCTCTCCGCGCTCACGTACCGACCGTTGGACCGGGAGCGGAGCGCCACGTAGCTGCCGCCCGCACTGATCACGTCGAACTGCTCCCACCGGGCAACAGTCGTGCGACTGGCGATCAGCGGCTTGGCGCCGGCGCTCTCGGCCACCACGTACCGCTTGTTGGCCCGCGAGCGGAGCGCGACCGGAGGCGCGGCCACCGGTGCGCTGGTGAGCTTGGTGAGCGCCGCGTAGGTGCCGTTGAAGACGTTCTGGCTGTAGTTGCCGGGCTGGCTCGGGTTGCCGGCGGCGTACTGCCAGATGGTCTCCGTGGTCCAACCCGCCGGCAGCGGCGGACGAGCGGCGGTGTAGCCGGCGATGTCCAACGGGTTCGCGCCGAACGACGCGTTCTTTCCGGTGCAGGGGTTCCAGTAGTTGGTGTTCGTGTAGATCATCGGAGGCCTGCCGATACGTGCCTTGATCTGGTCGGTGAAGGCCTTGATCCAGTTCGACATCTCGGTCGGGGTGAGCCCGTAACAGGTGGGCGCGCCGCTCCAGTAGGGCCATTCGATGTCGACCATCGGCACGAGGGTCTGGCCGTCCTTGGCGAACTTCGCGTTGTCGACGAAGTAGTTGGCCTCGTTGATCGGGTCGCGGCTGTCCGGACGGGTGAAGTGGTAGGCGCCGACCAGAAGGCCGGCGTCCTTGGCCGCCGCGTAGTCCTCGGCGAAGTACGGATTGAGGTACGTCCTGCCTTCCGTCGCCTTGACGTAGGCGAACTTCACGCCGCTCGCCGCGACCGCGGGCCAGTTGATCGGGCCGAGGTTGTGGTCGTGGCTGGAGACGTCGATGCCCCGGACCGTGTAACCCGCCGGGATGGCGGCGCTCTTGGCCATCGCGCTGCTGCGCGCGCCCGGGGCGATGCCGGCGTTCGCTCGGCCGCCACCGTCGACGGACGGGTCTGCGGCCTGCGCCGGATGCGAGACGCCGAGCGCCGTACCGACCACGAGGCCGGCGGACATCAGCACGCAGAGCAGTCTTCTATGCATGTGAGGTGGGTTTCTCCTGGTCGCTGAGTCGAGGCGTCCGTCGCCGTGGCTGCGGGGCTCGCTACGCCTGCGCGCCGCCGACGGGTGGCTCATCGATGTGGGTCCGCAGAGTATCCCTTGTCGACGGCAGGTCGCGCTGTCCGGTGGGCCGAAATCAGATCATCGGTAGGACGCGTCGAGCCGTACGGTGGAAATCAACCCCCCGTAAAGTTCCGAGCCATACCGTGGGGAATTTTCTCCGATTCTCCGTTGACGCGGCACCGCTTACTCTATTGTTTCAATCCTCCCCCGAGGGGTATCTGCGCTTCCGCTGAACGCCTGGCAGATGTGAGTGGGAGGCATTGATGAAGGCAGTCGTCTATCACGGCACGGGCGACATCAGGGTAGACGATGTCCCCGAGCCGAAAATTGAACAGCCGACCGACGCCATTGTACGAGTGACGACGGCGGCGATCTGCGGTACCGACCTGCACTTCATCCGCGGCACGATGTCCGAGATGGAGCAGGGGCGCATCCTCGGTCATGAGGGCGTCGGCGTGGTCGAGGAGGTCGGCTCGCAGGTCCGCAGCTTCAAGCCGGGTGATCGCGTACTCATTTCGGCGGTACTTGGTTGTGGCTCCTGCTCCTACTGTCGGCGCGGCTACTTCGCGCAATGCGACGACATCAACCCCTACGGCCCGCGGTCCGGCACGGCATCCTTCGGATCGCCAAAGCCCCAGGGCCCTTTCAACGGTCTACAGGCCGAGTACGCGCGGGTTCCCTTCGCCCACACCAATCTCTTCCGACTGCCGGACACCGTCACGGACGATCAGGCGATCACCCTGTCCGACATCTACCCGACCGGCTACTTCGGCGCGGTCCTCGCCAACGTGCGGGACGGAAATATCGCCACGGTGTGGGGCTGCGGTCCGGTCGGTCAGTTCGCCGTGGTGTCGGCGTTCCAGCGCGGCGCGTCGCGGGTCATCGCGATCGACGGGCATGCCGACCGTCTGGAGAAGGCGAGACTCCACGGCGCCGAGGTGGTCAACTTCAACGAGGTGGACCCGGTGCAGGCCGTCATGGAGCTGACCGGCGGCATCGGCGCCGACTGCGCGGTGGACGCCGTCGGGGTGGACGCGGAGAGCGCCAAGGCCGGGCCCGCCGCCGAGGGTGCACGCGAGGCCGCCGAGCAGAACCGCAACGAGCAGCGGGAGATCTCCCCCGACGCCAACCAGGACGTGACCGACGGCCGGTGGAAGCCGGGCGACGCCCCCACCCAGGCACAGACCTGGGCTGTCGAGAGCCTCGCCAAGATGGGCACCCTCGGCATCGTGGGCGTCTACCCGGCGAACGACCGCTACTTCCCGATCGGCACCGTGCTGGGCCGCAACCTCACCGTGCAGGCCGGTAACGGCAACCACCCGCGCTACATCCCGAAGCTGTTGGCGATGGTCGAGTCGGGCCGCATCGACCCGGCGACGGTGGTGACGCAGCACGAGCCGGTGACGGACGCGCTCAGTGCGTACCGGGAGTTCGATCTCCGCAGCCCGGGATGGCTCAAGGTCGCACTGCGGCCCTGACCAGCTTTTCCACAGCACGACAACCAACACGAGCCGAAGGACGGGACGGAAATGACGGACAAGGCACTGAGCGGGGTCAGGATCGCGGTTCTCGCCACCGACATGGTGGAGACTCCCGAGCTGGTCGAGCCGTGGAACGCACTCAAGGCGGCCGGCGCGGACCTGGAGCTGATCTCCAACAAGGGCGGCACGATCCAGCTCTTCAACCACTACGACAAGGGCGACACCTTCCCGGTGGACAAGCAGGTCGGCGAGGTCTCGGCGGCGGACTACGCGGCGCTGGTGCTGCCCGGCGGCGTCGGCAATCCGGACACGATGCGGACGAACCCGACGGCCGTCCAGTTCGTGCGGGACTTCTTCGACGCCGGCAAGCCGGTCGCCGCGATCTGCCACGCCCTCTGGCTGCTGGCCGAGGCCGACGTCGCGCGGGGCCGGACGATGACGTCCTGGCCGTCGCTGCGTACCGACCTGCTCAACGCCGGCGCGACCTGGGTCGACCAGGAGGTCGTCGTCGACGACAACCTGGTGACGAGCCGGAAGCCCGACGACATTCCGGCCTTCAACCCGAAGGTGATCGAACTGTTCGCGGCACGAGCGCGCTGAGGGGGCGGCATGCTCATCATCACCGCGAAGTTCCGGGTACGGCCCGAGGACGCCAAGCAGTGGCCGGAGACGGTCGCCGACCTCACCCGCGCGACCCGGGCCGAGACCGGGTGCCTGTGGTTCGACTGGTCGCGCAGCGTCGACGACCCGAACGAGTACATCCTGATCGAGTCCTACCGGGACGAGGCGGCGATGAACGCGCACCTTCGGTCGGACCACTTCCGGCAGGCTCAGCGGGACCTGCCGCCACGACTGGTCGAGACGGTGCAGACCGTTCGGGCGACCATCGCGCAGGACGGCTGGACGCCGTTCCCGGACCTCGCCGTACCCGCGGGCAACAGCTAGCGAACCAGGGCGGGGGCCAGAGCGGCTCCCGCCCCGCCGTCGACGGTCACGCCGACACGAGGGGGGCTCTTGAGCAGGAACACGGCTGACGGTGAGCACAAACCCGGGGAACTCCGCACGGTGCTGACCGTCGTGGCCGTCGGGATCGCGCTGGCCATGACGTTCGTGGCCTCGTACACCCTGGCACTGGACCGGCCGCCGCCGCGGCGCATCGCCGCGGCGCTCGTGGGTGGCGAGACGAGCGACGGAGCGATCGCCCAACAGCTGAGGTCGAGCATGCGTGGCGCACTCGAATATCGGAGCTACCCGACCGCCGAAGCGGCCGAACACGCCATCGAGCAGCAGAAGGTCTACGCGGCCCTGATCGTCGACCCGGGTGGGTCTCGGCTACTGGTCGCCAGCGCCGCCGGCAACTCCCTCGCCCAGATGCTGCGCAACGCCGCTCTCAAGCTGGACGAGCAGGGCGGACGGAAACTGGTCGTCACCGACGTCCGGCCACTGCCCGACACCGACCGCTCCGGCCTTGCCGCCTTCTACGCGATGATCGCCGCAACCCTGCTCGGCTTCCTCACCGCCCTGCAACTGCGGATGAACGTCGGCCGACTACCGCTGCGGACCTGGCTCTCCATCATCGCCGGACTCGCCGTTATCGGCGGACTGGCGCTGGCGGTCGTCGTGGGCCCGGTTCTCGGGGCGCTTCCCGCGTCCCTGCCGGCCCTGTGGGGCACACTGGCCGCCCAGATCGCCGTCACCGGTCTCTTCGGCACGCTGATGGTGATCCTCATCGGCCGCTGGGCGGTGGTGCCGACCTGGTTGATCTTCATCGCGATCGGCAACGCGGCGTCGGGCGGTGCCGTGGCGACCGCCCTGCTCCCGCAACCGTACCGCACCATCAGCGACATCCACCCGAACGGGTGCGTCGTCGCGCTGCTGCAGACCACGTCGTACTTCCCCGAGGCGATCGGCGTACGACCCCTGCTCGTCGAGGCGGTGTGGCTGGTCGTCCTGCTCGGACTCGTCCTGCTCAGCGCCCGCTTGGTGCGCAACGGTCCGCGCTGGAAGTAGCGATCACACCGGAACGGGCGCGGCCCCGGTCCCGAGGAGGGACCGGGGCCGCACCGCGTCGTCACTGGATGAAACTCCACAGCTGGTCGCGCTGGCCGGGGACGATGTCCCACTGCTCGACCCACTTGCCGTTCCAGGTGCCGTCCGACACCGGTCCCAGGTCGTCGCCGAGGATGTCCAGCGTCTTGCCGGTCGCGTGGTTGCGGATGAACCACTTGCCGCCGCCCGCATCCTGCAGGTACCACTGCTGCGTCGGGTCGGCCGGGTTCAGCTTCACCTGGAGGACCTTCGCGCCGTCCCACGTTCCGCCGGACTCCAGGCCCAGGGCGTGACCGCTGAAGGTGTTCACGAAGACGATGTAGCCGGCGGCCGGGGCCGCCGTCACCTTCCAGTACTGATCGGCCTGGTCCCTCTTCAGCCAGAGCTGGACGTGCGCGCCGACACTCTTGTTGGTGTCCTGGTCCGGCAGCTCGGCCACCGAGTTCGTGTGGTCGTTCAGCAGCTTGTACTTCTGACCCACCCGAAGCCCCGCGATGGTCGCCGGTGGGGCCTGCGGACTGCCGGCGGCCGGGCTGGGCGAGGTGGTGGACGTGCCCTGGCCCTGGGACCCACCGCCGGCCGGGGGAACGGCGCCGGGGCTGGCACCCGTCGGCGTCGGCGTCATCGCCGGGCTCGGGCTCGGGCTCGCGGGCGTCGGCGAACTGCCGGGCTTGGCCGGGCCGCCGCCCAGCCGGGTGTCCTTCTCGTACGCGGAGACGTAGCGCGGCGTCGTGTCGGCGAGCTGGGGAACGTTCGCCCTGGGCACCCCACCGGCCGCGCGGACCGCCATGTCGCCCCACTGGAAGGCGGCGAGAGCGAGCCGGTACGGCTCGGCGCCGTTCAGGTCGGTCAGCTGTGCGCCCAGGTCGCACATGGCCATGCCGAGCGCCGGAATGGCGTCGTTCGGGTTCCACACCGAGGCGGACGCCGTGGCACGGTACTGGCTCCACAGCTCCGGGCTGAACTGGGCGATGCCCTGGTTGCCCTCCGGCGACCGCAGGTTGGCGTCGAACTTCGACGCTGCCATGAGCTGCGCCGCCACCAGTGGTGGCGGGACGGCCGGGCACACCGAGCCGGCCTTGCGGATCGCGGCGACGTAGGCCTCCGGCACGGGGATCGGTGCCGACGGCGAGGACTGTGCGGCCTTGGCGTCGATGCGGAACGGCTGCTGGTCGGCGTACCAGCGCGCGTACGCCTCGAGGCGGTTGACGTAGACGCGGGCGGCGTCCGGAATGCCCTTGGCCCGGGTGACAGCCGTGAGTCCGCTCGTTTCGGCCGCCATGGCCAGCGGCCACAGGTCGCCGGTGAGCCCGGCGGCCCGCAGTCGGCCAGCGGTGTCGCAGGTGTGGTGGGCCAGGGCGTAGATGTTGGCCTCGCTGTCGGCCCGGTTTGCGGTCTTCGTCGGGCGCCAGAGCTTCCAGTCGTCGTCGTCGAGACCGGCGACGCCCCGGCTGTCGCCCGTGTTGAAGCCCGACGCCATCATGATCTGGGCGGACAGGCGGGACGGGTTCAACGTCGGGCACGACAGGGACGCCGCGACGATCGTCTCGGACAGCGCGGGCGGCACCGGCGTGCCGGCGACCGCCTCTGCGGCCACCGCTGCGGGACCGTCCCCCGCCATCGGCAGAACACCAGCCATGAGGGTAAGGACACCTAACCCGGCGATCGCCGCGTGCCGGCGGCGGAGTCGGGGCAACTGCCATCGGTTGGGTCGAGGACTTCGGCTGAACGGAGTCACTGCTACACACCTTCACGCCACGGTGGTACGGGTCGACGAGGTAACGGCCCGACACTGATGCCGGTTCACGCTTTCGCTTCGTCGCCGAAGAAAATTCGTCGACATCGTGAACCGGTGGATGGCCCACCTCGTCTGGCTGGCGTGGTCGACCGGCGTGCCGGTCGGGCGGCCGCGCGGAGAAGTCCGGGGCGACGACGAAGGTGAATCCATGTCCTGCAACACCCGCTCGGCCGGACGCGTCAGCCTGGTCGCCGCGATGGTCCTGGCGCTGCTCGGCCTCACCGCGCAGGCGGCGTCCGCCGTCGCCGAGGACGTCAAGTACTACACGGTGACCACGTCGTACGCCGGGAAGCCGGAGAACCTGACGGAGGTCGCCGACCGGTTCCTGGGCAGTGGCTCCCGATCGTCGGAGATCTTCAATCTGAACGCCGGCCGGAAGCAACCCGACGGCCAGGCCCTGACCGATCCGGCGAAGCTCAACCCGGGTTGGATGTTGATCCTGCCGTGGGACGCGGTCGGTGCCGGCGTGCAGCACGGAGCCCTCGGGGACAAGTCACCCACCACCGTGCCGTCGCCCGGTCCGAGGCCGCAGTCGTCGCCGTCCCCCGGCGCGACGAAGCCCGGCAAGGGCACGACACCGCCGGGTCCGACCACGAAGCCCGGCAAGACCACCAAGCCGGGTACGAAACCGAAGCCGGGCCAGTGCGCGACCGCCTCGACGTCCTCTTCCAAGTCGAACTGGGCCACCCTCCGACTCGCACCCGACCAGGCGTGGCCCACGAGTAAGGGCAACGGTCAGCTGGTCGCCGTGGTCGACTCCGGCGTCGACGGCAGCCTCCCGCAGGTGGCCGGCCACGTCTCGGAGGGGATGGACATCATCGCCGGCTCGGGTCGGGGCGACACCGACTGCCTGGGGACCGGCACCGGGATGGCGGGGCTCATCGTGAGCCAGGACCGGGGGTCGAGCGGTATCGCTCCCGATGCCACCGTCATGCCCGTCCGGATCACCGACGCCGCCGGCAAGGCCCGCGCCGAGGACAGCGCGTCGGCGATCACGGCGGCCGCCGAGGCGGGCGCGACGGTGATCGCGCTCGGGTCACACGTGGACACCAACGACCCCGGCGTCATCGCGGCGGTCAACGGCGCGGTGGGCAAGGACGTCGTCGTGGTGGCGTGCTCCCCGTTGTCCTCCGTGGTGGTGGCGCAGGACGCCAGGACAAGCCCGGGCCTGCTGCGGGTCGGCGGCATCGGCATGGACGGGCAGTGGGCGGCGGACTACCACCTCGGCGGTATCGACGTGGTGGCGCCCGGTGTCAACATCACCGAACTCGGCATCACCGGCACCGGTTCGTCGGCACGGTCGGGCACCCAGTACGCGGTGGCATTCGTGGCCGGTGCCGCGGCGCTGGTACGGGCCGCGTACCCGGATCTGACGGCGCAGCAGGTGGCCCACCGGATCGAGGCGACGGCGCAGAAGATGGGCAGCGGCAAGGTGCCGGACGCCCGGTACGGCTACGGCCTGATCGACCTGGCGGCGTCGGTGACCACACGGCTCCCGGAGGAGGTCACCAAGGCCAAGGTCGGCGGCATGCCGGTGAGCGGCGGTGGGATGACCGATGGCCGTACCACGCTGCTCGTGATCGTGACCCTCCTGGCGCTCGTCGCGGCGGTGATGCTGGTCCTGCGCGTGCGGCGGTTGCTGCGTGAAGACCGCGCCCAGGACGAGGATTCCTTCACCGAACCCAGCCCGGCACGAGGCTGATCCGAGGGTCGGACGTCCCCCTCGGGACACGACGGACGTCCCCTTTCGGGGACGTCCGTCGGTGCGCGGCAACGTCATGACAGGTGTGGTGATCGCTGGCATGGTGGCCGGGTGCCACATATGTCCTCAGGTCTTCGTGGCCCGGACGAACCCGAGGCCGCCCAGATCGTCCCGTACCAGTCGGCGGCCGCGACCGATGAGAGCGACGAGGAAGCGCTGCGACACCTGGAGCAGGTCCACGGACCGGTGCTGCTCAGCTTCCTGACCCGACTGACGCGCGGCGACGTCCACCGAGCCCAGGACATCGTCCAGGAGGTGCTGCTCAGAGCATGGCGGCACCCGGGTGCCCGCAACGCGGACGGGCGCTGGAGCCGGGGTTGGCTCCTCACCGTGGCCAAGCGCATCTTCATCGACCAGCTTCGCGCCGCGAACGTGCGCCCCGACGAGCGTTCCGACGAGTTCATCGACACGCACGCGGGCGCGGGCGACGCTTTCGAGCGAATGATCGACGCGCAGGAGGTGCGCGCGGCCCTCAACTCACTTCCGGAGCGGCTGCGCGTCACGCTCGTCGAGGTGTACTTCCAGGAACGGTCCGTGGCCGAGGTCGCCGAACTGCTGGCCGTCCCGCCGGGCACCGTGAAGTCGCGGAGCTTCTACGGGCTCAAGGCGCTCCGTGAGGCGCTCATCGCCCGAGGATTCGTGTTCCGGCCTCCGACGAAAGAACGAATGTCCGACGAACCGTGAACCGCCGCCGTCGCCGCGCCGTCTGGTGAGCGCCGTCTCCTTCCGGACGTTCTAGCCGCAAAGAGTGGATCATGAAAAAGCGTGCAAAGCTGCGGCGCGTGTGGCACCGCCTCCTGGCGACCAGACGCGGACGTGCCGAAATGGGTGCCTTCGGGCTCTCCGTGAGTTCCGAGGACAAGGTGTGGAAGAGCGCTTTCCCGCGGCCCGGCTACGTCACCGACGCGTACGACGGGCTGAAAACTTCGCCCGCCGAGGGTGCCCCGCCGCGACGGGTCGCTGCGCGCCCGGACCGGCAGTGGAGCCGCAGGGACGTCAGCGGCGGCACGGTCTGGATCGCCAACCGGAACTCTGGCATGGTCCTGGAGATCGACGGGGCGGACCAGGTCCCGGGCAAGCCGACGGCACAGCAGGACCAGAGGCGGCTGCTCGGGTCCTGAGACGGGAAGCTGGGCGGAGAAGAGGGGCGGAGAGCGTGCGGGGCGCTCACATCGAGGAGGAGCAGCTCGTCCTCCACTACCTGGGTGCGCTCGACCCTGCTCGGAGTGATCTGATCCACCGCCACCTCCTGGTGTGCGCGTGCTGCCAGGCCCATGCCGGCGAGATCGTCGAGACGGTCGCGGCGCTGGCCCTGCTCGGCGAGCCTGATGAGGCAGTTGCCGGCGGCGAGGATGTCGACCCGTCGACCCGGCCGGGTGAACGATGAGCGGCGGAGCTGGCAACCCGCACGTCACCGAACTGCTCACCCCGTACTACCTCGACGTGCTCGACCGCGTGGAGGGAACGCTGGTGACGGCGCACCTCGACGACTGTGCCGACTGCCGGGACGCCGCCGTGGCCGTGATCGAGACGATCGCGGTGCTGGCACTGCTGCCGGAGAAGGATCGGGAGGAGCTGCTCGACAGCTTCGGGGCGCTGAACCGCACCGGCCCACCCCCGGCCCGGTTCGTCGAGTTCCTCGCGCACCAACCGGAGCCGGAGCCCACACCGGGTCTGCGGCGTCGACTCCGGGACCGGGCCGGACCCGTGGCGTCCAGGGTCAGCAGGTCCAGGGCTGCCAGCCCCGAAGCCGCCGCGTCCATGGCCGCCGAGTCCCCGGGCGACAGGCCTGCGGCCGTCGGCTCCGGAGTCGCCAGGTCCGACAGCCGCCCGCCCGAGCCGCAGCCGCCCGCTCCGGTGGACCCGCCACCGGTCAACCAGCCGCTGGTCGCGCGCCCGCGCACCACGTCACCGCCCGCGCCGAAAGACACCACCTCGGCGTCGGCAGCGGCCCCACCGGTGGGCCCTCCGGCCCCGCCGTCCGCTCGGCCGCCGTCCGCGACGCCGTCCGCGACGCCGTCCCTGCTGCCGTCCCCGGCGCCGGTCGCCCCGGCCGCCACTCCGGCCCAGGCCGTACCGATTGCGGCTGCGCCCGCCGCCGATGCCCCGGCCGCGTCAGCCTCGGCCGTGCCGTCCCCTGCTGTGTCAGCCACTGCAGTGCCAGATGCGGCTGCGCCAGCGTCCGCCCCCGGTGGTGCTCCGGACGCGCCGGTCTCCACCGTGTCCGCGCCGGTCCCGGCTGTGTCCGCCCCGGGCCCGACCGCCCCAGCGCCGGTCGCGGCTGTGCCGGTTCGGGATGTGCCCGGCCCGGTCCCGGCTGTGCCGGTCCGGGGGGTGCCGGCACCGGACCCGGTGCCTCGCGTCGCGCCCGGGCCGGCCGCGCGTCTGCCGGTCCTGCCCGGATCGACCCGACGGCCGTCCGAGGCGCTCTCCTCCGAGCCGATCCTCCCCACCGCCGAACGCCCGCGTCCGACCCGGTCGGCCGATCGGGAGGAGCGCGGCCACGGGAAGGCCGGACCGCTGCGCAGCCAAGGACCGGCGGTCGCGGCCGTCTCCACCGCTCCGGCGGTGGTACGAAACGACCGCAGCCGTCCCGGCGGGGAGGCCCACGCGGGTCGGGCCGGTGCCCCGAGACGGCGTCGACGCGGTGCGGTGGTGCGTGCCGGTCTGCTGCTCACGACCGCGCTCGCGGTGGCCGGCCTGGCCATCGGGGCCCTGGTGCAGCACGTCGGTCGGGTCACGCCACCGCTCGCGGTGACCGTGACCGCCGTAGCGGCCGACTCGGCGACGGGCGCTTCGCTGTCCGTGGTGGCCACCGGGCAGGGTGAGGGCGTGGACGTCCGGGCCGCCGTCGACGGGCTCGACAAGGGCGTCGGCTATCGCCTGATGGCGGCCACGTCGGACGGCCATGTCTGGCGCGTACTCAGCTGGGAGGCCGACGACACGACGCAGAACGTCAGCGGTCACCTGGCGGTGCCGCTGAAGTCGGTGGCATCGTTCACCGTCGCCCGGGCCGGCGGCGGCGCGGTCGTCACCGCGGATGTTCCGCCGAGCTGACTAGGACCAGGTCAGCGCGGGTGCCTCGCGCCGCAGGACGGGTAGCACCTCCTCGCCGAGGATGTCGAGCTGCTCCAGGACGACCCGCAGGGGCAGCCCCGCGTGATCGATGAGGAACAGTTGACGCTGGTAGTCGCCGGCGTACTCGCGGAAGCCGAGCACCCGGTCGATGATCTGCTGGGGGCTGCCCACGGTGAGCGGGGTCGTCGCGGTGTACTCCTCCAGCGACGGTCCCCCGCCGTAGACGGGTGACCTGTCGAAGTAGGGGCGGAACTCGTCGACCGCGTCCTGCGAGCGGCGACGGACGAAGACCTGGCCGCCGAGTCCGACCACCGCGGGGCCCTTACCGTGTACGGCGCTGCGCTCCCGGTAGTACGCGACGAGCCGACGGGTGTGCTCAGCCGGCCAGAAGATGTGGTTGGCGAAGAAGCCGTCGCCGTACCGGGCGGCCTGCTCGGCGGTCTCCTCGCTGGTGACCGCCGCGTGCCAGACGTACGGCGGGGTGCCGTCGAGCGGACGCGGCAGCGTGGTGTGACCGTGCAGCGGCGTCCGGAAGGTGCCGGACCAGTGCACGTCCTCGGTACGCCAGAGCTGGTGCAGCAGGGCGTAGTTCTCCGCCGCGAGGGCGTGTGAGTCGCGGATCTCCTGGCCGAACAGTGGATAGGCCGAGCGGGAGGCGCCCCGGCCGACCATCACGTCGAGCCGGCCGGCGCTGAGGTGCTGCAACGTCGCGTAGTCCTCGGCCAGCCGAACGGGATCGTTCGTGGTGATCAGCGTGGTGGCCGTGGACAGCAGCAGCCGTGAGGTCCGGGCCGCCACGTATCCGAGCAGCGCCACCGGTGACGAGGTCACGTACGCGCCGGTGTGGTGCTCGCCGACGGCGAAGACGTCGAATCCGGCTGCCTCGGCGTGCTCGGCGATGACAGCGACGGCTCGCAGCCGCTCGTGCTCACTGATCGTCCGCCCCTGCGTTGGTTCCGGGGTGAGGTCACCCACGCTGTACACACCGAACTGCATCCGACCTCCCGGTGACCGCGCCGACGACCCCTACAGAACGGGCTTCTGGGCCACCCGGTTCACCCGCCGAGCGTGGTCGCTCGCAAATTCACCACGAACTCGTGAACCGGGACGGTCGGCCACCCGTCTGGTGAACGGGAATCTTGGAGGTGACCGTGGCTGAGCCGTCCCGCGCCCCCACAGTGGTGATGCCGGAGCCGCAGGGTTCGGGGCCCGCAGCCGCGATCAGTTGGCGTCGGGAGTTCGTCCGCGCCTACGTGGAGCACGCCGGTGATCGCCCGGCCAGTGAACGACTCACCGTGCGCTGGCCAACTCTCGTGACCGTGTCCGCCCTGGTGTGTGTGGGCGCCCTGGTGGTCGGCATCTTCTGGAGTCTGGTCAAGCCGCTGGAGAAGAAACCCCCGGCCCAGGCCGCTCCACCCAACGGAGTGCTCGCCTCTGGCGCGCCCACCACCTGGAGCATGGTGGCCGGCTGGGACTGCGTCGCCGCGTCGGATCACGGATTCGAGGCGGCCGGTCGTACCGCGCAGTGGCGGACCGTCGGCACCGGTGGGTGGAACGGCGACAACTGCCACGGTACGTACGCGACGGTGCCGCCTCCGGCGACGAAGCAGACGAAGGCCGGCGTCGAGTCGGTCACGTGGTGGTTCGCGCCGCCGAAGGGCATGAACACCTGCGCCGTCTCGGTCTACGTACCCGAGGGGGACTACAACCCCGCCAACCGGGTCCGGTACGCGATGACGCCGGGGCGGGGCGGAACCCCGTACGCCAACTTCACCTTCGACCAGAAGGCACACGCCGGCACCTGGGCGCCGGCGGGCACGTTTCCGGTGCACCAGAACAAGATCGCGGTCGCTCTCGACCTGGCTGGCAGTGCCGGGGCCAAGGGCAGCCGGATCGCGCTCGCCCAGCTGAAGGTGGCCTGTGAGACCTGATACCGAAACCCTCGCGCCGATTCCGGCGACGGGCCGGGTGGAACGCGTGTCCACCAGGGGTTGGGGCCGGCACCGCACCATCGGGGCGGCGGTACGTGCCGCCCGGGAGGACACCGTCATCGTGGTGGCGCCGGGTGTCTACCGCGAACAGGTCGTCCTGGACCGCCCGATCACCCTCCTCGTCGAGGAGGAGGGCACCGCCGAGCTGACCGCCGCCGAGGGTCCGGCGCTCGTCGTCCGTGGGGGCGCGGCGACCGTACGCGGACTGACCGTCTCCGGCACCCGTGGGGGCCAGGTCGCGGTCAGCGTGACCGGAGGCTCGCTGACCCTGGAGGCGGCCATCGTCAGCGGCGGGACCATCGAGATTTCCGGTGGAGCGGCGGCGTTGCTGCGGCAGTGCGCGGTGCAGGACGTCACCGGTACGGGCGTGACGGCGACGGACGGCGCGCGGCTCGGTGCCGTCGACGTGCGGGTGGACCGCGTCGACGGGAACGGTGTGGTGCTGACCGGTTCGGCGCGCGGCGAACTGGTGGGCGTGCATCTCGACTCGATCACCGGAGCCGGACTGGTCGCCGGGGGCACCGCCACGGCCGTACTCGATAGGTGTGAGCTCGGCCGAATCGGTGCCGTCGGCGTCGCGATCACCGAGCAGGCAACGGCCCGCCTGACCGACTGCGTGTTGCAGGACATCGCGGCCGACGGTGTGCGGGTTACCGGCAGCGCGTCCTTCGACGCGGCCTGGTGGCCGGCGGTCAAGCCCGGCATGCTGGTCGGCGCGCAGGTGGGTGATCCCGGGAACGGTGGAGTCACCCTCCAGCGGTGCCGGATCAGCCGCACCGAGGCGGCGGGACTGCTCCTGGAGGGCTCTCCCGAGGTCCGCGTCGACGACACCGACGTGGAGCGGGCCGGGTCGGCGGGGATCCTCGCGACCGGGCAGAGCCGGCTCGCGCTGCACGACGTCCGCGTGGCACACACCGGGCAGACCGCGCTCGCGGTCCGCGACGAGGCCGAGGTACGCGCCTTCTCCGGCGCTCTCACCGACTCGGGCGCGAACGGCGTCTACGCGGCCGGTGGTCGGGTCCTGCTGCGGGACTGCGAGATCCGCGGCAGCGCTCTCACCGCGGTTCACCTGGTCGGTACGACCGAGGCCACGCTCGTCGACTGCGTGGTGGCGGGTACGCCGGAGATCGGTGTGCGGGCGGGTGAGCGGGTTCTGCTGCACGTGCGGGGCGGGGTCGTCGAGGGTGCCGAGCATCATGGGGTGCACGTCGACGGCGCGGCCGACGCAGTGCTGCGTGACGTGACCGTCACCGGCGGCACGATCGGCGTACACCTCGACACTCCGCACCGCCCGTTGGTGGAGGACTGCCGGGTCAGCGCGGCCGCGCAGACCGGCATCGAGGTGGCGGCGGGCTGCGCGCCGACGCTGATCCGAACCAGGGTCGACGGTTGCGGCGCGGCCGGTGTGTTCCTCGGCGAGGAGTCCCGCGCGGTGCTGGAGGGTTGCGAGATCACCGAGGTCGGCGGCAGTGGGCTGGCCGTCTGGGCGGCAGCGGCACCCGTCGTCCGCGACCTGCGGTTGAGTCACTGCAAGAAGAACGGTCTCTACTTCGGGCCGGACGCGCACGGACTCGTCGTCGACGCGGAGGTGTCGCACACCGCCTACCCGTCCGTGTACGTGGGCAGCGGCGCCGACCCGACACTGCTGCGCTGCCACGTGCACGACGCCGACGAGGACGTCAGCCAGGCCGAGGGCGGCCAGGCGACCTTCCAGGAGTGCTGGAGCACCGACGTCGGCAGCGCCACCTGGGGATCCACCCCGGCCGAGCGTTCCGCCCTGGCCGTGCCGGCGCTGGCGGCAGGCGGTCAGCGCAGGGCCGTCGGGAAGGTCAATCCGGTCGCCTCGGAGGCGGACCTCGACGCCCTGCTCGCGCAACTCGCCGCCCTGGTCGGTCTCACCGGCGTCAAGAAGGACGTCAAGACCATGGTCAAGCTGATGCAGATGGTCCAGCGGCGACGCGCCGCCGGGCTGTCGCCGCCGCCGATGTCCCGCCACCTGATCTTCGCCGGCAACCCGGGCACCGGAAAGACCACCGTCGCCCGCCTCTACGGCCAACTGCTGGCGGCCATGGGCATGCTCGCCAGCGGGCACCTGGTCGAGGTCGACCGCGGCCAACTGGTGGGCGAGTACGTCGGGCACACCGCGCCCAAGACGGAGGCCGCCTTCCGGCGCGCGTTCGGTGGCGTGCTCTTCATCGACGAGGCGTACGCGCTCGTGCCCGAGGGCCAGGGTTCCGACTTCGGCCAGGAGGCGATCTCGACGCTGGTCAAGCTCATGGAGGACCACCGCGCCGAGGTGGTGGTCATCGTGGCCGGCTACCCCGACCAGATGCGGCACTTCATCGCCGCCAACCCGGGCCTGTCGTCGCGGTTCTCGCGCACGTTGACGTTCGACGACTACACCTCGGACGAACTGGTCGAGATCGTCGAGGTGCAGGCCGGAGAGCACGACTACCGACTGTCGCCGGCCGCCCAGTCGGCGTTGCGGTCCTTCTTCGGGGCCACCGGGCGGGGCGAGGGCTTCGGCAACGGGCGGTTCGCGCGCAAGGTGTTCCAGCAGATGACCGAGCAACACGCCGCCCGCGTGTTCGAGCTGATCAACCCGACCGACGAACACCTCAGCACGCTGGAGGCGGACGACCTTGCCGGCATCGACGTCGACTTCCGGGAGTGACCTCGGGTGACCAAACTCGCCTTCCACCGCCCGGCGCGGGTCCTGCAACCCGAACTGCCGAACGACACCGTCGTACTGCCCACCCCGCCCGAGCCGCCCACCGAGAACCCGTCGAACACGGCGTGGAGCCTCGTCCTGCCGCTGCTGTCCAGCGTCGGCATGGCCGCGTACATGGTCACGTTCGGGCGACCCGCGCTGATCATCATCGGTGTGCTCTTCTTCGTGACGTCCGTCGGCGCGGTCATCGCCATGCGGATGCAGCAGCGCAGCGTGGCCGGCAAGACCACCCGGCGCCAGCGGCTGCGCTACCGGGGCCACCTCAAACTGTCCCGGGACAGCGCCCGGCAGGTGGCCGCCGCGCAGCGCACGGTGGCGGCGTTCGGCAATCCTGAGCCGGCCCGGCTCTGGTCGATCGCCACCACCCGACAGCGGATCTGGGAGCGCCGCCAGCAGGATGACGACTTCCTGCGTACGCGGCTCGGCTGCGGTTCGGTGCGGCTCGCCACGCCCTTGCAGATGGACGCCAAGATGGACCCGCTGGCCGACTACGACTGGGAGTCGGCGCAGGCGGCGCGCACCCTCATCGACCAGATGGGGCGGGTGGAACGCCAGCCGATGGTGGTCGATGTCGGCAAGGCCGGGGTGATCAGCCTCGTCGGTGGCGCCGCCCGCACCGAACCCCTGCTGCGTGCTCTGCTCTGCCAGGTGGCCGTGCTGCACGCTCCCGACGACGTGACCATCGCCGTCGAGACGTCCGGCGCGCCCCGCTGGGACTGGGCCAAGTGGCTGCCGCACACGTTCGAGCCGAAGACCCGCGGTGAGGCGGGCACCGTGTCGCTGATCGCCCCCGACCCCGAGCTGCTGGGCCCGTACCTCACCCAGGAGCTGGCCCAGCGGATCGAGGCCCAGACCGCCCGCAGGTCCCAACTGGCCGCCGAGCGCGGCAGCGCGCCTCGGCAGCGCCGGCTCATCGTGGTGTTCACCGGATTCGCACCCGTCTCCGAGTGGGGACGCTCGGAGCTGATGAACGCGCTGCTGCTGGCGGCCGGGCCGGAGACCGGCCTCACGCTGATCTTCCTGGCGGACCGGGACGCCGACGAGCCCGGTCGCGTCGACCTGCGGGTACGTGTCGACGACAACGGTCACCTGGCCGTCGAGGGCCGGACCGAACTGGTCACCACGCCCGCGGTCGACTGCGTGCCGGACGCGGTGACCCCCGAGTTCGCCGAACTGATCGCCCGAGCGCTGGCCCCGCTGCGGCTGTCCGACGAGCGTGAACAGGTATTGACCCGGACCCGGTCGCTGACCGAGATGGTGCTCGGCGCAGACCCGGTGAGCGCGGACCTGACCGGTCGATGGGTCGCCCCGGGAGACCCCCGGATGCTGCGGGCGCCGATCGGCACCGACGGCGACGGTCGGACCGTCGTACTCGACATCAAGGAGTCGGCGCAGGGCGGGTCCGGTCCGCACGGCCTCATCGTGGGCGCGACCGGTTCCGGTAAGAGCGAGCTGCTGCGCACCCTGACCATGGGCCTTGCGCTGACCCACTCGCCGGAGCTGCTGAGCTTCGTACTCGTCGACTTCAAGGGCGGTGCCGCGTTCGCCCCGCTGGTCGGACTGCCACACGTCGCCGGGCTGATCACCAACCTGGCCGACGACGCCGCGATGATCGACCGGGTGCTCGCCGCGCTCATGGGCGAGCAGCAGCGACGTCAACGCATGCTGCGCGACGCGGGCAACGTGGACAGCATCCGCGAGTACCAGATGCGCCGTGCCAGCGGCGTCACCGACCCGCAGGGTCGACCCCTGGAGCCGCTGCCCTACCTGCTCATCGTCGTGGACGAGTTCGGTGAACTGCTCGCCGGGCGGCCCGACTTCACCGAACTGTTCGTCCAGATCGGGCGGGTCGGCCGGTCACTCGGCATGCACCTGCTGCTGGCCACCCAGCGACTGGAGGAGGGACGGCTGCGCGGGCTCGACTCGCACCTGTCGTACCGGATCTGCCTGCGCACCTTCAGCGCGGCCGAGTCGCGGACGGTGATCGGGACGCCGGACGCGTACAAGCTGCCGCCGATCCCGGGCTCCGCGTACCTGAAGGTCGACGAGTCCATCTACCAGCGGCTGCGGGTTGCCCACGTCTCCTCGCCGTTCGTCAGCCCCGAGGAGCGGGACGCGGCTGCCGGCCGTGGTCCGACGCTCGCACCGTTCGGTATCCGCACGGCGTCCGAGGTCATCGAGCGGGAGCCCGACGAGAACCAGGCCACCAACCGCAGCGGCCCCACCGAGTTGCAGATCATCGTCGAGCGGCTCAGCTCACTGACCGCGCCCGCCCACCAGGTGTGGCTGCCGCCGCTGCCGCCCGCACTCGCGCTCGACCACCTCATCGGCCGCCCCACCGACCAGCCGGACCGGGGGTACAGCGCGCGCATGTGGCCGCTGACCGGTCAACTCTCCATCGCGTTGGGCCTGCTCGACCTGCCGCTGAAGCAGGAACACGAAACGTTGCTCATGGACTTCGGCGGGGCGCACGGTCACCTCGCCGCCGTCGGCGCACCGCGTACCGGCCGCAGCACCCTGCTGCGCACGATCATGATGTCGACGATGCTCACCCACACCCCGGCCGAGGCGCAGTTCTACTGCATCGACTTCGGTGGCGGCACGCTGCATCCGTTCACGGCGGCGCCGCACGTCGGTTCGGTCGCCGGACGTACCGACCTCGAACTGGTGAGCCGCACCCTCGCCGAGATGCGGTCACTGATCGTCGAACGGGAGCGCCTGCTGCGCGAGCTGGGCGTCGACTCGATCGGGGACTTCCGGGAACGCCGCGCCGCCGGTGAACTGCCCGCCGGAGTACGCGGGGCCGACATCTTCCTGCTCATCGACAACTGGGGAGCGCTGCGCGCCGAGTTCGAGGGCGCCGAGCAGATCGTCACCGAGATCGCCGCCCGCGGCCTCGGCGCTGGTGTGCACGTCGTGCTCACCAGCGGCCGGTGGAACGACATCCGGCCGGCCCTGCGCGACAGCATCGGCACCCGCATCGAGCTGCGCCTCAACGATCCCACCGAATCCGAGGTCAACCGGCGGATGGCCGCCCGTGTGCCGTCCGGGACGGCCGGTCGCGGTCTCAGTGCTCCCGGCGCCTACTTCCAGATCGTGCTACCCCGTCTCGACGGGCAGGACACCGCCGAGGGCCTGCGCGAGGCCCAGGAGGAGACGATCGCAAAGATCACCGCAGGATGGACCGGCCGGGCCGCGCCCCCGGTCAAGCTGCTCCCCCACCGGGTGGAGGTGCGCGAGCTGGCCACCGACCCCGCCAGCACCGCCGTCCCCATCGGTCTCGCGGAGGACGACCTGGGAACCGTCACCCTCGACCTCCTGGGGGACAACCCCCACTTCCTGGTGTACGGCGACGCCGGATCCGGCAAGACCACCGTGCTCAAGACCTGGCTCAGCGGGCTCACCGAACGCTCCTCCCCCTACGACATGCGGGTCGTCCTCTTCGACTACCGGCACACCCTGCTCGACGTCGTACCCGAGGACTACCTCGGCGCGTACGCGGGCGACGCCACCACCGCGCAGGTCTACGTGCAGCAGGTCGTCGAGAAGCTCAAGGAACGCGTACCCCCGCCGGGTATCAGTCAGGCCCAACTGAAGGCCCGCGACTGGTGGGAGGGCACCGAGCTGTACGTCGTCGCCGACGACTACGACCTGCTCGCCGGCGCGTCCGGC
This sequence comes from Micromonospora sp. NPDC005172, assembly GCF_040608555.1. Lineage (NCBI taxonomy): Bacteria > Bacillati > Actinomycetota > Actinomycetes > Micromonosporales > Micromonosporaceae > Micromonospora > Micromonospora sp. NPDC005172. The sequence continues at coordinate 50,079 of NZ_JBEXIL010000006.1, read as the reverse complement.
CCGCTCAACCCGCTGGCCGCGTTCATACCGCAGGCTCGCGAGGTCGGCCTGCACGTCGTCCTGTCCCGGCGGGTCACCGGTATCTCCCGCACGATGGGCGATCCGCTCGCCGCCCGCATCCGCGACATGGGCGCCGGCGGACTGATCCTCTCCGGTGACCACCGCGAAGGGGTGGTGCTCGGCGACGAACGTGCCGCCCAGCGTCCGCCCGGCCGAGGCGTCCTGGTCGAGCGGGGACGTCCCCGCCGGCTCATCCAGGTCGCCACGAGCGTCTGACAACCCGTACCCGAAAGGCGTCTTCAATGGCGAACGAGCAGAGCCGCATCACGGTCGTGGGACAACTGCGCCGGGTCGACATCGCCGTGCCGTCCACCGCTCCCATCGGCGAGTACGCGCCACAGTTGGCAGAGCTGTGCGGGCAGGCCGAGCCGGACGTGATGCCGGCCGCCTGGTCGTTGGCCGGTGTCGACGGGCAGGCGTACCCGCTCGACGCGAGCCTCCAGGACCTTGGTGTGGTCGACGGGCAGGTGCTCTACCTGCGTGACGTCACCCGGGAACCCGGTGAGGCGCCCGTGGTCATGGACATCGACGAGGTCGTCGCCGACGAGGCGGCCGCCCAGCGCCGCACCCGGCCGAGCGGAGGCCCGGTGGTGCTCGCCTTCGGCCTCGCGTGGCTCGCCGCCGCAGCGGTCCTCGTCGGTCGGGCAAGCGGACTGCGCGCCCCGACCGTCACGGTGATCGTCCTGGTCCTGATCGCGCTGGCGCTTCTCGGAGTCGCCTGGGGTCTACAACAGAAGCCCAGCACCATGCCCGAGGCGTTCGTCCACCTCGTGGTGCTCGGCACCCTGCCGTGCCTGACCGTGGCCGGCCTGCTCGTCGGAGGTGGCCTGGGCGGCCCGGACTACCGTTGGATCGGTGCCATCGCCGGCGCGAACCTTGCCGCGATCATGGGGCTGGCGCTCGTACCCAGCGTGGTCGTCGCCGCCGTCGAGGTCCAGTTGTTCGTGGCGGCCGTCGTCGCGCTGCTCCTCCTCGGCCTGGAGGCCGACCGGAACCAGGCCATGGCCCTCGTCGCCGCCGTGGCCGTGGCCATGCTCGCGGGTTCGCGCCGCACGTCGGCGATGCTGACGTCCTGGGGAGTACGCCGACCCCGTGGGCGCACCGCGGCTGCCGAAGCCACCACCCACCTCGTACGCGAGTCGAACCGTTTCCTGGCCGTCGTCGTGGCCGGGCCGACCGTCGCCCTGGCTCTCGCCCTGCCCCCGCTCGCGGTCTCCGGCGAAGGGTTCGCCGTCGCCACGGCGATCGTCATCAGCGCGGCCCTGCTCGCCCGCGCCTGGCAGGCCGCCGTCACCAGTGAACTGCTCGCCGCCGCCGGTGCGGGTCTCATCGGACTGTTCGCGCTGATCGTGGGTGTGAGCCGGGCCGGCGCTGCCGACGTACTCGTCGCGGCCCTGCTGCTCGTCGCCGGCCTGCTCGTCGTCGGCGTCGGTGTGGCGATGGCCTACCTGATTCCCCCGAAGGATGATCAGACCGACGCGGCGACGGTGGCGCGGGCACCGCGCAAACGCAGCCGCGCCGAGGCCGTCGGCGTCGTCACCGGGCTCGCCATCGCGCCGCTGACGCTGGGCGTGCTGGGCGTGTTCGAGCACCTGGTCGCGGTCGGCCGCGCACTGTTCTGAGGTCAGGCCGCGGGGTTGCGGCGGGTACGGGACAGGTGGCCCATCTCGATGGCCATCCGGGTCAGCTCGGCCTTGTTGCTCACGTTCAACTTGGCGCGGATACGCTTCGCGTAGGTGTTGACCGTGGCCTGCGACAGGCCCATCCGGGTGGCGATCTGCGCGTGGGTGAAGCCCGAGGCGATCCACCGCAGCGTCTCCACCTCCCGTGGCGCCAGCCCGCTACGGTCCTCGTCGCCGCGGCTGTTCAGCTCCATCTGGAACTGACCGATCATGCGCGGACACAGGTAGAAACCCTGCTGAGCGGTCACCCGAATGGCCTCGCGCACGTCACGCTGCTCCGCCTGCCGGCTGATGCAACCGCGCGCCCCCGCGCGGATGGTCGCCAACAGCGACGGGGAGCCCTCCCACACCGAACTCACCAGTGGCGCCCCGATCGACGTCAGCTTGGCCACGTCGTCAAGCGTGGAAGCGGTCACCTGCGGCAAATCGAGCGCGACGACGTCGTACGACCCGCCGCGGTTGTACAGGTCCCGCAGGGAGCCAACTGCCGCCGCCACCCGCAGCCCCGGGTCGTCCGAGGTCAGCTTCTCGATGCCGGCGCGTGCGATGGGCTGTGCAGCGACGATCGCGACTGAATACACGAGTACCTCCAGGGCCTCAACCCGGGCGGACCGGGGTGAACGGCTCCTAGAACGTGTCGCCCACGGCACCGGTTCACGGACGGTCGGATTTCCCCGGAGATCTCACGCACGTCCCTGAACGGAGGATTTCCAGCGCTCCCATGCTCGCTCCTAGCCTCAGAGGGGACTGCCATCCGACGCCCCGACCAGGAGGCCGAGTGCTGACCGACAAGCTCTCTGACGGGTCGGTTGTCTCGTACGACGATGACGGTCACGTCGCGTCGCAGGAGTTGCCGGACGGCACGGTGTTCAGTGCCTTCACCGATGATGGCCCGACGCATGTGGTGCTGCCCAATGGGCGTGGGGTCGCGTCGATCGCGTATGCGGGTGATGGCAGTACGTGGTCGTTCGACGATGGCTCGAAGGTGTCGTACGACGGTTCGAGTCATGTGACGTTGCAGGTGTCGGCTGATGGCACGGTG
>NZ_JBEXIL010000006.1:40852-47198 GCF_040608555.1 Micromonospora sp. NPDC005172 | reverse complement strand
GATCTCGTACGACGGTTCGAGTCATGTGGTGTCGCAGGTGTCCGGGGACGGCACGGTGTTCAGTGCTTTCACGGACAAGGGTGCGACGCATGCGGCGCTGCCTGATGGTGGTGTAGCGGCCATCTCGTACGCCGGTGATGGCAGTACGTGGTCGTTCGACGATGGCTCGCGGGTGTCGTACGACGGTTCGAGTCATGTGGTGTCGCAGGTGTCGGCGGATGGCACGGTGTTCAGTGCGTTCACCGACAAGGGTGCGACGCATGCGGCGCTGCCTGATGGTGGTGTAGCGGCCATCTCGTACGCCGGTGATGGCAGTACGTGGTCGTTCGATGATGGCTCGCGGGTGTCGTACGACGGTTCGAGTCATGTGACGTCGCAGGTATCCGGGGATGGCACCGTCTTCAGCGGCTTTGATGCTCAGAGCCGTCCGACGCATGCGGCGTTGCCTGATGGTGGTGCGGCGTCGATCGGCTATGGCCCGAAGGGCAGTGTCTGGTCGTTCGATGACGGTTCGAAGGTGTCGTACGACGGTTCGAGTCATGTCATCTCGCAGGTGTCGGCTGACGGCACGGTGTTCAATGCGTTCACCGATGTCGGTCCGACGCATGCGGCGCTGCCGAACGGTGGCGCTGCGTCGATCAGCTATGCCGCGAACGGCGGCAGTGTCTGGTCGTTTGATGAAGGTTCGCGGGTGTCGTATGACGGTTCGAGTCATGTGGTGTCGCAGGTGTCGGCGGATGGCACGGTGTTCAGTGCTTTCACGGACAAGGGTCCGACGCATGCGGCGTTGCCTGATGGTGGTGCGGCGTCGATCAGTTATGGCGCGGACGGCGGCAGCGTCTGGTCGTACACCGACGGTTCGCGGGTGTCGTACGACGGCTCTAATCATGTGACGTCGCAGGTAGCGGCTGACGGCACGGTGTTGAGTGCTTTCACTGATCAGGGTCCGACGCATGCGGTGTTGCCCAATGGTGGTGGAGTCGCGGCGATCGCGTATGCCGGTGACGGCAGTACGTGGTCGTTCGATGACGGCTCGCGGGTGTCGTACGACGGTTCGGATCATGTGGTGTCGCAGGTGGCGGCTGACGGCACGGTGTTGAGTGCTTTCACTGATCAGGGTCCGACGCATGCGGTGTTGCCGAACGGTGGTGGTGCGGCGTCGATCAGTTATGGCGCGAAAGGCGGCAGCGTCTGGTCGTTCGATGACGGTTCGCGGGTGTCGTACGACGGCTCTAATCATGTGACGTCGCAGGTAGCGGCTGACGGCACGGTGCTCAGTGCTTTCACTGATCAGGGTCCGACGCATGCGGTGTTGCCCAATGGTGGTGGAGTCGCGGCGATCGCGTATGCCGGTGACGGCAGTACGTGGTCGTTCGATGACGGTTCGCGGGTGTCGTACGACGGCTCTAATCATGTGACGTCGCAGGTAGCGGCTGACGGCACGGTGCTCAGTGCTTTCACTGATCAGGGTCCGACGCATGCGGTGTTGCCGAACGGTGGTGGTGCGGCGTCGATCAGCTATGGCGCCAAGGGCGGCAGTACGTGGTCGCACGACGATGGTTCGAAGGTGTCGTACGACGGTTCTAATCGTGTGGCGTCGCAGGTGGCGGCGGATGGCACGGTGTTGAGTGCTTTCACCGACAAGGGTCCGACGCATGCGGTGTTGCCCAATGGTGGCACGGCGGCGATCAGTTATGGCCCCAAGGGCGGCAGCGTCTGGTCGTACGCCGATGGCTCGAAGGTCTCGTACGACGGCTCCAATCGTGTGACGTCGCAGGTAGCGGCTGATGGCACGGTGTTCAGTGCCTTCACCGACAAGGGCCCGACCCATGCGGCGCTGCCGAATGGTGGTGCGGCGACGATCAGTTACGGTGCCAAGGGCGGCAGCGTCTGGTCATATGCCGACGGCTCGAAGGTGTCGTACAACAGTTCCGGTCACGTCACCTCGCAGGTGTCGGCCGACGGCACCGCGTTCAGCAGGTTCGACAGTCAGGGCCGTCCGACGCACGCCACCATGCCCGGCCCTGGTGACGTGACGGTCAGTTACACCTCCAACGGTGCCAGCACCTGGTCGTACGCCGACGGAACCCGGGTGCAGCGGAACGCCGACGGCGCGATAACCCGCGAGACCACGTCCGACGGCACCGTGTTCGACCGGTTCGACTCGGACGGGCGGCCCGTCCACGGCAGGGTGCCAGGAGCGGACGGTCAACCCCCGCAGACGGTCACCATCGCCTACAAGCCGAACGGCGAGTCCACCTGGACGTACCACGATCCCGGCGGCGGCACGACGATGACGCTAACCCGGAGCGCCTCCGGCCAGCCGCTCACCATGGTCCAGGACGGCTGGACGTTCCGGAGCTTCGACGGTGACGGCCGGCCCACGGCGGGTAACGGGCCGGACGGTTCCGTCGCCATCAAGTACGGAGCGAACGGCACCAGCACCTGGACGTTCACCGACGCACACAATGGCCGCACTGTCATCGAGCGGAACGCGGGTGGCCAGCCGATCACGATGATCTCGGACGGCTGGACGTACACCAAGTTCGATGGACAAGGCCGCCCGCTTGTCGGCCACAAGCCGGGCGAGAACGGAGGTGCCGGGGAAACAGTCACCATCAGCTACGGCCATGACGATTCCAGTGTCTGGAAGTACGGTGACGGCACGGTCATCACGAGGGCCGGGAACGGCCGGGTGACCAGCCTGGTGGCCGATGGGTGGACGTACACCAAATTTGACGACCAGGGGCGGCCCACCTACGGCACCAAGGACGGCAAACACATCTCCATCTCGTACCAGGGTGACTGGACGGTGACGAGATACCCGGACGGCACGACGATCGGAACGGACTCCCACGGTCGTCCGATCTATCAAATCAACCCGGACGGTAGCCGGTTCGAATTCCGCGTGGAGATCCCGAAGCTGCTCCAGGCGAAGAACGTCGTAGCGGCCCAGGCCGGTCTCCTGGACGGGCACTTGGCGAACCTGAAGACGCAGGCCGAAGCGATCTTCGACGCCTGGCAAAGCCCCGCCGGACGACAGTACGAGGCGGTGGTCGGACGGATCACCGCGGTCAGCAACGACGTGCAGAGCATCCTCCACGACTCGGTCGTCGCGCTCGGGAAAGCCTACGACCAGTACGTGGCCGCCGAGGGCGGCAATCTCAAGAACCTGACCCCGGTCAACTTCAATTCGGACGGGTCAGCGACACCTCGATAAACCCGGAAGGGTGGACAAAATGCAAAGAGTTCAAGTAACTCCTCAGATGGTGACCGACGCGGCCGCCAGCTGCGATTCCACGAACTCCGAGATCGACGCGGAACTCGCCTCGCTCAGGTCTTTCGTGGTCAATCTTCAGGCGCAGTGGCACGGTGTTGCCTCTGACCAGTTCAACGCACTGATGACCGACTTCGACATCTACGGCAAGATGTTGCACAACGCCCTGGCAGACATCGCCACTGGCCTCCGCGGAAATGCCGTCAACTACGTCGACACGGAAATTTCCAACATCAACAGCCTGGTCGCCGTCAACGGCGACATCCCCGGTGCCCGGCTCTGACTCGACAGCTCTGACTCAACAGCAAGGAGTACGTCATGGGTGACCCCACGAGCAGCAGCCTCTGGGTGCCGTTGGAGTTGGAAACCGCCGGTGGGCAACTCAACGGTCGGGCCAACGAGATCGTCGGTCAGCTCGAAGCGCTGAAGAGCAAGCTCCTTCCGCTTGCGGATACGTGGCAGGGCGATGCCAAGGAGAACTACGAGGGTCTTCAGAACGAGTGGAACCTCGCCGCGGATGGACTCTTCGGGCCGGACGGAGTTCTCGGGTTGATCGCATCAGCGTTGAACCTGAGCTGGAACAACTACTCGGAGTGCGAGTGGACGAACCTCAGGACCTGGCGGCCGCAGGGCTGAGCGGAAGCGGCGGGGGCGGTGTCGGGAGATCCGCACCGCCCCCGCCGTTGCATGATCGGCCTCAGTCCGGGTCCGGGGCCCAGGAGGCGCGGTCGGCGCCCGCGTACATCTGACCAGCGTCGTTGAGCTTGCCGATGAACGTACCGACCAGATGGATCGCCGTTCCGCAGCCCTGGAGCAACTGGTTCTGGGCATGCACGAGCTTGGCGGTCTCCTCTGGATTGGAGTCCTTCGCGTCTGCGTAGGTGCCTTCCGGATACGAGAAGATGTTGGTGTTGGTGAAGTCACTCGAACTATCCAAGTTGTTCTCGTGGTAGTGCGGAATCAGGGCCTCCGGATTCTCGGCGAAGAAGATCCATGACTCCTGGCTGACCACCTCGTCGCGAAAAGCCTCGAACTGGGCGATCTGATTCTGGGCCTCGTGCAGAAGCGTCTGCTCCGCGGAATGGACAGTGTCCAGGTGGACCGTGAACGACCCCATCATCGGTTGCCCCGGCTCGAGCGGGACCTTCTTGTCGTCGACCAGGATGCCGTTGTCGTTGGTCGGACGACCGTACGAATCCTTGAAGCCGCCGGCGCCGTCCGCCTGGACATCGGGTGGCTTCGGCGCGGCGCTCGCCGGGTCGGTGTAGTTGCCGTTGTCGCCGTTTATCGTCTTGGCGTCTGGCCAGGTCTGGGTCAGATCAACGACGTTCGAACCTTCGTTGGGCATACCCGACTCTTACGGGCGCACGACGAAACGGGCAACGTCCTCGTTGAGGTGACCCGTTGTTCCCGAACGGGGCCGTGCGGCCGATCCGCCCAGCTCCTTAGCTTGGGATCCAGTACCCGGAAACCGAGGAGCAACCGTGACGGTCCCCTTCCCGTCGGACGCCCCAACGTCGTACGAAGACGCTGCCAAGGCGATCTACGTGAGGCCGAGCGTGATGCACTACACCGCACACGTGTCGATGAAGGCCGAGATCGAAGCGATCGTCGAGTGCTGGAACGTGATCGCCGATACGTGGAAGGGCCTGCAACTCAGCTGGGTCGGGGAGTCGGCCGCCGCGGCGAACGCTTTCAACGAGAGGCTCGACAAGGTGCAGGCTGAGCTGTTCGGCGAACCCGAGGGCGACGGCAGCACCGGCAAGCCCGGCATCTTCGGTCTGGTCCGGGGCGTTGCGCTCCAGGCGGCCAGCAACTACGACAACGCCGAGCACAGCGTCTTCCATGTGTTCGACGCGCTGAGCGAGGGGCTGGGAGCGACCGGCCAAGCAGACGGTAAGCGGCCGGAGAATTCCACCTACAACCCCATCCAGATCACTTACGGCGACGTCTGATCCGATATCCGTGACCTATCCCGACATCCCCCCGAGTCACGCTGACCCCGCGAAGCTGCGTGCTCTCGCCCAGAAGTGGGACGAGCAGGCCGGCCGCTTGGACAGCTACGGCAGTCTCGTGCGGTCCAGCGCCGACGGGATGCTGTGGGAGGGGCAGGCCCACAACGCCATGCGTCTGGCCGCCGACAAGGTGGTCGAGCAGGTCGGCAAGGCGGCCCAGGGGGCCCGCGAGTTCGCGAACCAGCTCCGCGAGTTCGCCGGCAAGTTGGAGGAGTTCCTCCGGAAGCAAAAAGTCGAAGCCATCCTGCAGGCCCTCCTCGGCGTGTTCGGGGTCATCCTGCTCGTGGTCTCGTTCGTCCTCGGCCCTATTCTCGCTGCGGTCGCCGACATCCTCATCGGAATGACGAGCCTCACCGGCTTGGCCCGAACGATCGCCACCCTCGTGCTCGACATCGCCCTGGGCGTCCTGACGTACGGAGGGCTGCAGCTCGGCTTCGACATGGCCGCCGGGGGTATCGCCCACGCCGCCGTGCCGGGAAGCGGACGTTTCAAGCCGGACGCCGCCCGGGAAGGCATCAGCGTCGGTCTGGCCGGCCTCATGGGTGGTCTCGGCTCCATCCGTGCCCTGCCGGGCCTTGGCCGCGGTACGCCCAAGGGCGGTGCGGGCAACGTCGTCGACGTGCCCGTCACGCCCTCGACCTCCAAAGGTGTCGGAAACGTCGGTGAGATCGGCGGCACCGTCAGACCGGGTGGCAACTCACCCCTGTCGGCGACGCCGCACCTGGACGCCGCTGCCGGTGGGCCCAGGACGGGAACGCAGCGGGCAGCCGGTCCTCTGGAGGGGACCCCCAATCACGGACCGCTGTCCAGTGCCCGGATCACCGCAGGTGCGGAGCATCAGTTCGACGCGTCGGGTGGAGCGCTGGGTGGGCGGGGCAATGCGGCGTTCGAGAGAGTCCCCGGGACCACGGCCGAGGGCGGCGTGCCGGGGACTCCGCGCGCGCTGAGCGGAGACGGCCCGGCGAGCGTTGTCCGCAGGCCCTCGATCGGAGACCAGCTGGGGACTCCGCGGGCCTCCCTGGACGGCCCGTCGGCGGTCGGGCCGTCCGTTCCC
>NZ_JBEXIL010000006.1:0-40752 GCF_040608555.1 Micromonospora sp. NPDC005172 | reverse complement strand
CGGGTTGGCGTGGATGGGCCTCCGACGGTCGGGCAGGGCGCTTCCCGGCTTGCTGGGGACGTGCACCCGTCGGGCGGGCCGGGCGTTCCCCGGGTTGGCGTGGATGGGCCTCCGACGGTCGGGCAGGGCGCTTCCCGGCTTGCTGGGGACGTGCACCCGTCGGGCGGGCCGGGCGTTCCCCGGGTCGGCGTGGATGGGCCTCCGACGGTCGGGCAGGGCGCTTCCCGGCTTGCTGGGGACGTGCACCCGTCGGGCGGGCCGGGCGTTCCCCGGGTTGGTGCGGACGGGCACCCGGCGGTCGGGTCGGGCACCCGGGTCGGTGTCGACGGGCCTCCGACCGTAGGGCCGGGCGTTCCCCGGGTTGGTGTGGACGGCCCCTCGGCAGTGGGGCCGGGTGCTGCTCGGGCTGGTGTGGACACGCCCGCGACGGCCAGCCCCGGTAGTTTCCGGGCGGGTGCTCCGGAGGTTTCGTCGAGCACACGGATGCCTCCGGTCGGAGACCAGGTCGGCCCGGCAGGCCCTCGAGGCGTCCTGGATGGGCCGCCGACCACTGGCTCGGCTGGTGCGCGGATGGCTCCTCCGGATGTGGCCACCTCGCCGCACGGGGCTCAGCCGACCGGCGGTCCAGCACGAGAGGCTGCCGCGACGGCCAGGCCGGGAACGGGCCGGGTCGGCGATCCACCGCGTACGGCCAGCGGGGAGGCGCCGTTCTCCGGCAGTCGTACCCTGGGTGGGTCTGACGAGGTGGTGGTTTCACCGCCGCGCGACGCGGTGGTCGCCGGGCCGAGTGTCGGCGTCAGCCCGCACTCGGTCGGCGCACCCCCCACGCTGCCACGGGCGGCCGTGGGGCACAGTGAGCCGCCCACCGCGATCACCGTCTCGGCGGCCGACGCGCTCAAGGTGCCGCGTGCCGATCCGTCCCTGCCGGGCAAGCTGCCGGCGGTCTCGGCGCCGGTGCCCAAGCCGTCCGTCACCACCGCGCGGGCGGTGGGTTCCGAATCGTTCTCCGCTGCCGGTGTGGGTGCTCGCGAGGTACCCACGCCGTCCACGGCGGGCGGTGTCTCGCGGGTGACGGATGGCGCGCCTGCGGCCTCGGGCGCGAGGTCGGGTACGCCGGCGGTTGCGCCGCGGTCACCGGAGGCCGGTCGCCCGACCGGCGGCGAACCGGTCCGCAGCGCTCCGATCGATCGGTCCGAGATCCGGTCCGACGCGGGTGGTGCCCGCCCGGCGCGCGGGGAGTTGGACACGGTCGCCCGCAACCTGTCCGACCGTCATACCGAGCTGGTCTCCGCCAAGGCCGAGCGGGCCGAGCGGATTCCCGATCCGAAGGAGGCGGCGGCGTCGCGACGGGTCGCGTCGATGGCCGAAGCGCGCACGCAGTTCATGTCGTCGGTCCGCGAGGGTATGGCCGCGCAGTTCGGGCCGCACGCCGGTCGGATGGCTGGCCAGAACCTGCAGACCCTGGAGCGCTTCGCCGCGTACTTCGCGAGCGAGGCCGGTGTGGCCAAGGAACTCCCCGCGATCCGGACGATGATCGGCAGGGACTTCTCGGCGACGATCCAGGGTGAGATGGCCGGAGCCGTCAAGACGGTGGCGGCTGACATCGTCCGGCGGGCCGGCCTTCCCCCGTCCAGGTTCGAACCCCTGGTCAATCGCCTGGGCAGCACCAACCGCGCAGAGTTCACGCAGGCGATGGACGACTTCCGCAACGCCATTCGGGACCACCGGACCGAACAGGCGCGCGGTGGGCGGTACGACGTCGCGAGTGACCGGCCGACGACCCTCGACCAGGCGCGGACGAAGTTCGACGCGGACGCGAGTGTGACCGCGGCCCGGGATGCCCGGGCCGCGGCCGGCGAGCGGAGCGACCCGCAGTTGACGCGTGCGGCTGACGACGCGGCCCAGGTCATGCGGCAGGTCGAGACCGAGGCACGGAACTGGGCCGCCGCCCGCGACAAGGAGTTCACCAGTCTCGGCAAGGGCCTCGGTAAACAGTTCGCCGAGGAGCGCTATGCGACGGCCTACGTGCAGCGAGAGCAGCGCGTCGAGTACCGGCCGGGCCAGAATCCGGCGCGGTCGCTCGACGACGCGGTCGCGCACATCAATAAGCGGTGGGAAGCGGCTGTCGACAGTGCGTCGACCGTCCAACGCTTCCGACCGGACGCGGATGCGGCGTTCAACGCCGAGGTGCGGGCCACGCGCGACATCGCCGGTCTGACCAAGGTGGCGGGGGCGCCCCGGCTGCGCTCCCTGGAGTCGTTGCCCGAGAAGGAGGCGGCCGAGTGGCGGGCGTCGTTCCGTAACGCCGTCGACAACGAGTTCGAGCGCGTCTGGCGGCCGGTCTACGAGGCGGGCCACGGGCCCGGCAGCGCCCGATTCCAGGCCACCGAGCAGGTCTGGGCAGCCCGATTCCAGGGCATGCGCGAGCAGCTACGGGTCGACGGCTTCGCGTACCACGAATTCCAACGCGTGGTCGACGACATCGCGGAGGCCAGGGCCGACCTCGCCTTCCGCGGTGGCTCCGCCGGCGACGTCAGCCGAGCCCTCCAGGTGATTCGCGAGAAGTACCACACCGAGATCGGCGACCTGGTGCGCGGGATCGGCCGCCGAGGGCCGGACCTGGCCCGGTGGGACGACCTGACGGTCCGGATGCAGACCGAGGTACGTCGAGCTTTCACCCCGGAGGCGGCCGCCGGGCGTCGACCTGTCGAGTCCGAGCGGGTCGATGGCGACCCGTTCACCGAGCAACGGCCCGTGCCCGACGGCTCGCCTGCGTCCGCGCTCCACCCTGATCTGGTGGCTGTACGCGACCAGGCGATCCGGGACTTCGCCAGCCTGGATCCGCTGTCGCAGGCGAAGCTGCCGAAGAGCATGCTGGACCGCCTCGAGGCGACCTACGTCCACGAGCGGCTGACGGCGTACGACGGGATCATGCACACCGGCGACGCTCGGGTTCCCGTCCAGGTTCTCCATGATCTGCGGGTCGAGGCCCGGTCTGCGGCCGGCGACCCGGGAGCGTCGGTCACGCGTCGCGCACCCGAATCGTGGACCGAGCATCGTCGGCAGATCAGCGAACTGTTGAACGGACGCGGACTGGCGGTGACCCCGACGTCCGGCGGTCTGGTCGTCCACGTCGACGCCGCCCAGGCGGTCGCGGACAGCGCCGTCGTGCGGGCCACCAGAGAGCTGGGGGAGTTGCCCGACGGCCTCCGGATCGTGGCCGGTCCGGGTGTACGGCCCGAGGTGGACCTTGCCGGCCTGGGTCCACTGGCCCGGGACGGCGTGGTGCTGTACGCGCCGTTCCTCGACGACAGCGCGCTGGTGGGGGTCGCGCGGAGCACCGGGTTGCCCGTCTCCTTCCGGAGCCGCCCGGCACCCGGTGACGCCGTCGCCCATCCGGTGGACGCCGCCGGCGTCGCCACGCTGCAACACCTCGCCGTCGAATGGCGTTCCGGGGTGCCGGCCGTGGACGCGCCGTTCGGGCTGACCCCCGGAGCCCGGCCCGGCCTGTACCGGCTCAGCGAGGGCTGGACGCTCGAATCGCACTCGTGGGGCGTGTGGGCACGTCCGCCGGAGGTGGCGGTCATCGACGCGTTCCGTACCCGGCTCGGTGAGCTCAACGGCGACACGCCTGTGGTGGTGGGTGCGTCCGGAAATCACGTCCCGGACGCGGTGGTCAGCGAGATCCACCACCTGGTGGATCGGCTGCCGGCAGGTCAACGGCCCGGCGTCACCTGGCTCAGTCGTCCGGGGGCCCACGAGACCATCGAGCAATTGGTCGACGGTTCCGCCGACCCGACCACGCTGACCCGCACCCAGAAGTACGGGGACGCGTTCGACCTCGCCGAGACCCGGCGGCTGGTGGGGGAGCAGGCCGGCCGCGACTTCAGGGCGGTCGAGCCGAACGTCGACCTGCCGTCGTCGGCAGCCGTGGACAAGCTGCTGCGGGCGTACGAGGCGGACGCCGAGGCGCTCATCACCAAGTACCTGGGCGGCCGCGACGGTTGGCACGGGCACGCCGACGCAGTGGGCTTCAGCCGCGAGTACGACGAACTCCGGTCCACGCTGTCGGGGCGTTTCGACGCCCAGGTGCGCTGGGAGACGCGGGCCAGCGAGGTCCGCCGTGCCGTCGAGGAGGCGTTCCACCGCGACGCGGGCCTGCGTGACCGGGCCGCATTGCTCTCGCAGGCCGGTCCGGCGCAGACGGGTGAGCACATCACCGCGTTCTGGGAACGCTTCTCCCCGACGGCGGCCAAGGCGATCGACGACCTGGCCAAGGGCGGCTCGCACGCGGACCTCGCGGCCGCCGTCGACGCCCGAATCACCAGCCTGGCAACGGATGCGGAACTGCGCGTCGACACGTACCTGACGGGCAACTCGGCGCTGACGAAGGGAATCGCGAAGAGCCACGCCATCGGTGACGAGATGCGACCCGGTGGCAACGCCATCGCGGACGAGATCGTCGCCACGCTGTCCAGCCAGACCCGGCATGCCTTCGACAAGGCGTTCGGGCCGGACGGCGTGTTCGGGGTGGAGCGGTGGAAGCCGGAATCCATCTTCGCCGGGTCCGCCGAGGCGCGGCAACTGGAGGACGTCTTCGCCCCGGAGCACCTGGCCTCCGTCGAGAAGCGGGTGCGGGGCGCCTTCGAGTCGCTGCTGCGCATCGACCCGAACATCGAGGGCTCGGTCGGCCTGCCCGCTCGCCTGACCGCCGCCCATCACGCGTCTGCACGGTTGGAGCAGGCCGCCGCCGCCCGGGCCGAGGTGCGGAAGGCTGCCGGGCTACGACCTGATCTGACCCCGCAACAGTTGGCGCGGTTTGAGGACGATCTGATCGCCCGGCTCGACGACGGCCTGCACACCAGCAGCCCTCGAGACGAGGTCGACGGCGCCGCGCCGCGTGGCGCGGCATCACCGGCCGAGGCAAGGGCGCGCTTCGACGAGTTGACCGGCGACCGTCTCGCCACCGAGCTGGACGTGCTGGCCGAGCCGCACACGGTGCGTTTCACCCGGGACACCCTCCTGCTTCGTCTGGACGACGTGGCAGGCCCGCTCGACAGCGCGAGTCTCAACCGGCTCGGCACACGGCTCTCCGCCGAGGTTCGGCGCGCTTTCGACGAAATCCATACCCCGGGCCGCCCACCTGAGCAGGCGCACGAGGCGTGGGCACGCAAGGTGGACGAGATCCGCGCCGGCTTGTCGAGCCGGGTGGAAGCCGAACTGGATTCGCTGGGCAACCTCAAGAGTGCGGCCCAGGAGTTCCACATCATCGAGAGGTTCGCAGCATCTCGTGCCGGGGCGCCGCTGCGTTCCGATGTGGTCGCCGACCTGGCCGCCGCGCATCGCGCCGATTTCATGGCCGCTCGCGCCCGCAATCTGCGGATCGACTCCGAGCGGACCACCTGGCTCGCTGACGAACATCTCACGGGGGACCAGTACGGCAGCCACCTCGCCGACCTGCGGCGGGATTCGTGGGCAATCGACCTTCAGTGGCGCCTCGACGGCGATCTGCGCGCCGCGGTGGACCGCATCGGCGTGCGGGGCGTCGAGCGGGCCGAGCCCGAGGCCGCCGCCGCGGCCATTCGGCGATCCTTCGCCGACGAGATGCACGGAGCGCGATACAGCGACAACTTCACCAGCGTATGGCAGAAGCGGTACCAGAGCCTGAGCGATTCGGTCGACACGCAGTTGACGGTCGTCATGATGGAACGCCGGATCAAGGACGTCGCGGACGACTTCCTTGCACCGCATGCCGGCGAACTTCCCGACACGGAGCTGCGTCGCCTCGGCGAGGTGGTCAGCAAGGAACTCGGCGCGGCGTTGCGCCGAGAGATCCCGCACCTACCGTCCTCCCTCGGTTCCGCCGAGCAGCAAGCGTTGCTGCGTGAGATTCGCCCGGCGGTGCCGGCCGATGTGAACCGGACGCTCCTCGCGGAGGGGATCAGCAAGCCGGTCCGCAAGCTGGTGTCGGACACCGTGCGGTGGACGGCCGACAAGCTCTCGGGTCCCGGCAGAGTGCCGACGTCGGCGGAGGCGGGCTTCGCCGGTGAGGTGAAGCGGGCCCTCGCGCAGCTCGACGAGTCGATCGCCGAGGTGCTGAGTCGACCGACACCGGCCCTCACCGACGCCTCGCGGGCCGCCTCGGCTGCCGCCGTACGGGCCGAGGTGCTCGCAGAGCTGAACGGATTGCACCAGCGGAACTGGAAGTTCGACCGAGGTCCCTGGGAGCGCCAGTTCGACGACACGGTGCGGGACATCGGTAGGCGAATCGATTCACAGCCGTTGCGTCAGGAGACCGAGCACCTTCTCGTCGCCAGTCTCGACCACGACGTGCCGGAAGCACTTGCCGCGCTGAGCCGCAACTCGGTCAGCATCGGGGCGTTGGCGGCGGCGGGGGAAGCCTTCACGAACGCGGTGACCACCGAGTTCCGGAGGTTCGCGGCTACCCCCACGTTCACCCTCACCCAGGTGCACCAGTGGAACGCGCAGTACGGCCAACTGATCGGGTCGTTCGACTCGTGGGTGACCACCCACCTCATCGGTCAACGGATCGAACAGCTCGTGCACCGGCACCTGCGCCCGGAGCCGGGCACGACCACCGAGGTCGACGCCGACCGGCTGGCCCACGTCCGGCAGCGGCTGCAGCAGGTGGTCACGGACACTCTCGCGCCGTACCTGACCACGGCGGGGCACGCCACCCTGCCGCCCTCGATGGGTGCGCAGGAACAGGTGCGGCTCGCTGGTGACATCGGCAAGCGGCTGGACGAGGTGGCCAGTGCCGAGGGTGTGGCCCCACTGAGCGAGAAGATCGTCGACTCACTGCGTCAACATCCCGTGTCCGCCCGGACCGGGGCGGGCCTGGCTGCCGAGCGTGCGGCGCTGACCCGTCAGGTTGAGGAGCGCTTGCAGGGCGTCCTTTCGGCCCACGAGCCGGACCCGGTGGTGACGGAGGCTCGTTTGGCCCTCGTCGACCGGGTGCGGCAACGCTTCGACGCACTGGCAGAGAACAGCTTGGCGTTCGACCGTAAGGCGCTGGCGAGCAAGGTGGACGACGACCTGGCCGGGGCTGGGGAGTTCGTGGCGGAATACGTCCGCCGGGCCGAGGGCCGGACCGCCGTACACCGTCGTGTCGCTGAGGCCCTGCGCGACCTTCCACCCCCGTCGATGAGAACCGTCACGCAGTTCACGGCTGCGGTCATCCAGGAGTTCGACCGGATTCATCCGGTCGACGGCCGGTACGGCGAAGCGGAAGCCGCAGCGTGGCACGCCCGCCTCGACGGCATGGTCGGGCGGTTCGAGTCCTGGCTGGTCACTCACTCGGTTGGTGTCCGGGCCGTCGAGAGGGCCGAGAACGCCGAGCAGGCTGCCGCGGTGCGCCAGGCGCTACGGCCGTACCTCGACCTGTCGTCGACGTCCCCGTTGCCGGCCTCGATGGGTCCGCGCGAACAGGAGGTGCTCGGCCGCTCCCTGCTCGCCGACGCGACCCAGGATGAGCGCGACGCGTTCGCCGAGGAGTTGCGCACGACGCCGGTACCGACCCGGCCGGGGAACGATTTCGCCACCCGGCGGGCCCAGATCGAGGAGCGTCTGGACATCGCGCTCGCCCAGACGAGGGCCGCGATCAAGAACCAGGCCCGGTACCAGGGTACGAAGGCTGCCCGGCATCGCTGGGGGAGCGGACCGTTCGGCATCGAGGCGGGGCGTGTCGTACTCCGGCACCTCGGCGCCGCGATCGAGGAGCACCGAAGGGAGATTCTGGCCGCCGCCGACGCGGGTTTCGAGCAGGATTGGAGGTTCGCGCCGTCCTTCGACATCACCTACGCGATCGCCACGTCGACGAGCGCGGTGACCTCCCGCATGATCCGGGCGTACGCCCTGGACGAGTTGCAGTCAGAACTCGCTGTGGACGTCGTCGGGCCTGCCGCCGCCGCGTTCCGCACGGCCGTGCTCCGACAAATCACCGCCAGCGCTCCTGCCGGGAAGGAGTTCGGCGCCACCCAGTACGACGCGTGGCAACGGGAGTACCGGCAGCTCATCACACGCTCCCAGGCATGGCAGACCATCCGTCTGCTGGCAGACCGAGCTCATCAGCTCGCGGCCGGCCGCGGCGCGCAGAACAAGCGCTCGCGCCGGTTCGCCGCCGCGATCGAAAAGATCGTCACGCCGTACCTCGACCTCGGATCCCGCCACCGGGTCAGCCCGGCGCGGTCCCTCGGCCGGAACGAGCAGGAGCGCCTGGTCGACGAGCTTGCCAGGGTCATTCCGGCGCGGGCCGCGGAGAAGTTGAGGAGGATGGTGCACCGCGACCTGGTGGCCTCCGACCCAACGTGGGCGAACTCGTACCACCCCACGGATTTCGCGCACGAGTGGATCCAACTCGACAAACGGCTGCAGTCCGAGGTGCCCGGTACGGACGAGGCGCGCATGGCGTTCCGGGAGGACCAACTCCGCCGCTTCGACGCCGCCAACGAGGCGGACTGGAACTTCGACCGGGCGGCCTGGAGCGTTGAGCTCGAGCAACGGCTGGCGGCGAAGGACGACTGGATCGGGTCCCGGGAGCGCCGGGCCGAGGCTAGGACGGACTTCGGCAACGCCCTCGACAAGGCACTGGAAACCGCGCTGGAGAAGCTGCCTGGCGTGGCGACCACGCTGGCGATTGGCCTTACCGGGCCGTCACGCCTGGTATCCGCGGTACGGGCCGCCGGGGAGTTCCGGCAGGCGGCCATGAACGAGTTCGACGCCACCTACCCGCCGGGGTCTCGCTTCGCCGACGAGCAGACTGGTGAGTGGCAGCGGAGGCTCGACGTGTTGACCAGCCGGATCAACGGCTGGCTCGCCATCTGGCAGGTCGGCAGCCGGATCGTCCAGGGCCTGCGCGAAACCGCCGCCGCCGCCCACGGCGTCGACGAGGCGGATCAGGGTCCTGTGGGCCAGACGGTTGATCGGCTGGTCCGTCACATCGGGAACGCGATGGACGCGCACCTTTCGCTCAGGTCCAAGCGGTACCTCCCGTCCGTGCTCACGCCTCAGGAACAGGCCGACTTCGCCGCGTACCTGGTCGGGCACGTCAGCACCAAGGACCTCGCAGAGGTCGGGTTCGACGGCGATGTGGGCGAGGCTGCGCGGCAGTGGCTGCGCACCGATCCGGTAGCCGTGCCGCCCGGTGACGACCTCGCAAGTAGCAGGGTTCAGCTCCAGGAACGTCTGGACCAGATCCCCGGTGACCCCGCTGCCGTGGCGGCGCTTCGGGAGGACGTGCTGGGTGAATTCGACACGGCACACGCGCGGTGGTGGAACCTCGACGTCGAGGCGTGGCCAACGCGGCTCACGACCCGGCTGGAGGACGCGCCGGCATGGCTCGACGCGTACTCCAGGTGGACCGAGACCCGGGCGGGCATCGCGACCGCGCTACGACCGCAACTCGACGCGGCGAAGGCGCGGTCGGGTCTGACCACGGACGAGGCCGCCGTCGCCGCCGACGCGTTCGTCGACGCGGTCATCGAGGACTTCGACCGGCGATACCCCTCGCACACCGTCTTCGCAGCGGACCAGCAGACGTGGTGGACCAACCGCGTCGGCAAGATCCTGCCCCGTCTGGACGCGTGGCTCGCCGTGCGGACCATCGCCGAGCGGGCTCGGGATCTCGCGCCGACTGTCGATGCTCAGGCGGTGGACAAGGTCCTGCGGCCGTACCTCGACGTCGCCGTGATCGAGGACCTGCCCGCCGGGTTCGGTCCGGCCGAGCGTGACGCGCTCGTCGAACGGATCGTTCGACTTGTCGTCCGCAGTACGGACGCTGCGGTCGTGGATTCGTTCCGCAACCAGGTGCCAGCCCGGGAGGGAGTGGGCTTCGCGGCCGAGCGCGCGGCCCTGGACGAACGCGTGTCGGACCTGCTGCGGGACCACGGGGCGGAATCCGAGGTGGACGCCGCTGCAGAGGCCGCCGCGGCGGCGTTCCGGGCGCAGGTGTTGTCCGACCTCGACGCCAGGTTCGCCCGTGACTGGAACTTCGACCGGGGGCGTTGGCGGCAGGAGTACGACGCCACCGTCAGTGGAAGCAAGCGTTGGCTGGACGACTGGGCGGCGGGCGACCGGATGCGGAGCGCCGACCGTGACGCGCTGGAACGGACGCTCGACGACAACAACCCCGGCCGGCATTCCCGGGAGCTGATTCTCGGAGCCTTCGATCGGCTGTACAACAGCCGCAGCGGCTCCGCGTCTTCCATCGGCCAGGCCCGCAAACGCTGGGAGGCCGAGCAGAGCCGGATCCTCGACGGCCTGCCCGAGTACCGGCAGCGTACCGAGCTGACCAGCAGGCTGACGGACGATGTCGGCGCCGTGGTGGCCGACCAGCACGCGCGCTGGCGGGAGGCCGATGTCGCCGACTGGGAACTCGACCAGTTGGCCGAACTCGGGCAACGTCTGGTTGCGGGGCTTGCCGCGGCACGGCTGGCCGGAGCCCTTCCCGGGCACCACTCCACCCTTCCGGTGGCGGACCTTGCCCAACAGCTCAAACGTACCGTCGGCGCTTGGGCCGACGAGGGCCGGATCAGTCCGGCGGTGCGTACGCTCGCCGCCAGCCTGCGTGCCGCGCTGATCGGCGAGGTGCGTGACGCCCTGGGCGACCCCGAACCGACACCGGAGGCCTCGGCCCCCGCCGTTGCGCGGTTGACCCCGCCCGACTTCGCCGATGGTTTCCGGCGTCGGGTGCTGGGGATGACCGCCGGGCCACTTGGAGAGCCGCACGCGGAGATGGAGCGGGACTTCGTCCGCGAGGCGGAGCGGATCTTCGACCGGCCGGCCAGCAGCGTGTCGGAGGCGTCGGCACGCGCCGACTATCACGATCTGATCCTGCGGTTCCGGCAACAGGAGCCCTTCTACGAGCGGGTCGTCGCGTTCCGACGCAGGTCCGGGGACGTGGCCGAGGTACGCGCGCGGTGGGACGGCGGGAACCCGCAGCTCGTCGACCAGGTGGTCGCGGAGTTCGAGCAGGGCGTACGACGGCTGGCCGGCCAGGCCTGGTCCGCCGCCCAGTACGAGGCGTCCCGGGTCGACGCCGCCGCCGAGATCTTCGAGCGCCAGCACGCCGTGCTGATCGACGCCGCCGACCGGCGGATGACCGAGATCCGCGAGGCGGAGGAGCTGCGGGCGCGCGCCGACGAGCTGATCACGACGCAACTGCGCGACTTCGAGAACGAGCACGGAAATCTCGACCCGCAGGCGCGCATGATCGCCCGCTACGCCGCGCAGACCCTCGTGGTGCCCGCCCATCGCGATCTGGGCGCCGACGCGGTGCAGGCGCTGCACGGGCAGTTCCGCCTTGCCGGCGCGTACAGCCGGTTCCTGGCCGACCTCCCCGCCGGCGCCCCGCAGGCCGTGCGGCGCGACGGACTGGAGGCGTACGCCCGGCTGATCGGCGGGCCTGCCGACTCGGCGGATCACCTCGAACGGGTGCTGGCGTCCCTCGCCGCCCAGGCCCGGCGGCAGGCGGTCGCCGAGGTGGTCGACCCGATCCCCGAGCACCGGACAGTCCCGACAGGCGACGAGCGCACGCCCGCCCGCGACCAGAGGACCGAGGCCCGTAGGGAGGAGAAGCGGCGGGCGCGTGCGGACGAGCTGATCGAGATGTATCTGCGCGTCTCCGAGGTCAAGGACGGTGACCTCGACCCGCAGGCGCGGGAATTGGCGTACGACGCCGCGCGGGCCCAGGTGGTGACGACGGGTCACGAACACCACGCCGACGCGATGCAGGTGTTGCGGAGGCTGACTCCCCTCGCCCACGAATACACCCGTTTCGTGGCCGACCTTCCGGACGGAGCGCCGGAGGCCGTGCGGCGCGAAGGACTGGAGGCGTACACCCGGCGCCTGACCGACCCCGCCGACTCGGGGGATCAGCTCGCAGGGGAGCTGGCGGTCCTCGTCGACCAGGCCCGACAGCCGATCCTCGACGAACGGATGGCTGTCCGGGCGTCCGACCCGGACCGGCTGGGCCGAGCGCTCAGGACGGTGCCGGCGGGCGAGGAGCGGACGGCGCTCGAAGGCTTCCTCCGCTCCCGGGTGAACCAGGCGAGCGCGGAGTTGGCCCATCGCGTCCGGATCGCGGCCACCGGTGCCCGCTTCGCGCCGGACCGGGTCGGCGCTGCCCTCGATGAGTTCGGCGCCGATCTGGACCGGGCCGCCCTGGACTGGGCGAACAACGCGGCCCTGCGGGCGTTGGCAAGGAGGCCCGAAGGGCGCGAGTTCCTGCAGCGGCCCAGTATGGGCAGGCTGGACACCATTCTGTCGTCCCTCGCCCGGGACGCCACCCCAGACGCGTTGGCCACCCTGCCGTCGCTGCTCGCCGCGCTGCCCGCGATGGGCGTCGATATGGCGGTCGTGCGTAGTCTTCTGCTCGACGTCGCACAGTTCCTGGAGGGCGACGCCGCTGCTTACGATGCGGCCTTCAAGCGGGCTGCCTTCGTGCGGGTGCGGTCCCGGGGCGCGCTCATGGAGTTCGTCATGGCGCTGCACGTCCTCAACCCCCGGATGATCGAGGACCCCCGGATGATCGAGCTGGGTAACCGGATCATGGACTGTTAGTCGCCGGTGGACGTCGGGTGTCCCTCACACGAGGACTACGGGACGCTCCCTGAACCGCTGCAACCTCGGAGTATGGCGGAAGACGGCATGGACGGGCTGCTGCGGCAGGCCCAGGAACTGCAGCACCAGATCGCCTCCGTACGGGACCAGATGGCGGTCCTCGAGGTCACCGGCACCGCCGCAGGGGGCGCGGTCGCCGTCACGATGACCCCGACGGGCGAGGTCAGAAGCCTGCGCATCGACGACGAGATCGTGGCCGCCGGCCGCGCGGAGGTCGAGGACACGGTCCTGCTGGCGTTGCGGGACGCGGCCGCTCAGCTCCGCGAGCAGGCCACCGAGCGAATGGCGGGCCTTCAGGACGTGCTTCGTTCCACAGGTCGGTTCTAGAGCCCGCCGAGATCGAGGAGAACCTGATGGAAGAGCAGTACGAGTTCGAGCCGGTCCGCCGGGCGGAGCTGGTCCGGGCAGGCATCGAGGTCCCACCGGTGGTGGACTTGACCGGACCACCCTCGGCGCTGATCGAGGCGGCGGTCGACGAGGTGGACGAGGCGGCCCGGTCGGCGGTGGCCGAGCTGCCCGGGGCGGTGGCACTGTGGCGGGCGTGGCGCACCGGTCCCGGCCCGGACGTGACTCGGGTCCTGCTCATCGAGGTGGACCGGCCCGACGATGACCCGTCCGAGTTCCGCAGCCGCCTTGCAGAGGCCACGGCATCCGACAACGGCACCCTGGTCGAGCTGGTGGGGACCGACGCGGAGGCATCGCCGTATCAGCGGCAGATCCGGCGCGGCGCGGCGCTGCTGTGGGCTGCCGAGGCCGGGGAAGGCATGCGGATCGCGCGGGCCTTCGATGTGGTGGATCCGGTCACTGGCCCGGGGTTCGCCCCGGAACACGAGCGGCTTGACGAAACTGAACGCGACGCCGTGCTGCGCTACCTCGAGGATGCTCCGCTGCTGCTCACCTCGACCGAGCGGATGATCGACGTGGTGGACCCCGAGCGCGGCAACGTCGTTCCGTTGGATCACCGCACCGATGGGGTGTGGGTATGGACCGACAGCGTTCCGTACTACCTGCGTCACCACGAGCTGGCGCCCGACCCGGAGTTCCTGGCGGCGATCCGGGCCGGCAACTACCTGCTTTCCCCGGTCACCGACATCGGTCGGCACCGCGCGTTGGCCGAGCTGTTCCGGCCGGTCGACGTCGCACCGGCGTGGTCGGTCTGACCCGTCGGTGAGCGGAAGGCGTCGGGCCCGCGTCGGGCCCGGCGCCTTCCGCCGTACGTGGTCAGGGCTGGATCAGCAGTTCAGAACGCCCGCCGACAACAGGCGAAGCTCGTCGGTGTGGTTCTTCATGGCGGGTTGCAGGCCGGTGATGGCGTCGACCCACTGCTTCTTCTGCTCGACGGTGAGCTTGCCTCTGTTGGCCGCGATGAAACTCTGGGCGTTCTCGAACTCGCCAGCCTTGATGTCGCCGAGCACGGTGAGCACCGAGACCGAGATGTCGGTGACACCGACGGCTTCGACCATCGCTCCCAGTCGCTCGGTGGTGAGGCCACCGTCGACAGGCATGTTGAGCTGACCGGTGGTCTCCAGCCGGCCCACGGAGTCGAGCAGCACCTTGGGCCGTAGCGCCTCGTCCGCGTCCGCGTAGTCGAAGACGATGTCCGCCTGACCGACCGCGCCCAGCTCGAGCACCGGAGCGAAGATGCCCAGCTCCGGCTGACCGGGCACCCGCTCGATCATCTTTTCGACCTGGGTCCGGGCCGCTGTCATCCGCTCGGCCGACCACTGCTCTTCGAGTCGGTGGAAGACCTCGCGACTCACGGTGAGGTCGGGTGCCCAGATCAGCTCGCCAAGGGCGTCGTCGACCCGAGTGACGGCCTCGGTCGGCCGGGCCAGCCTGGCCGCCGCGTCCAGGACGCCGGCGGTGATCCTCTCCCAGATGTCGCTGGAGTTCTCAGAGCCACCCTCCCGCAGCCGGGTGGCCACCTTCCAGCGGTGATCCACCTGGAGGCCACCCAACCCCGAGCCGTCGGTCTTGTTCAGGGTCGGATGCAGGACTGTCGCCCCGTACCTGGCCACCACGTCGAGCAGGTCGAGGTCGGCCCTGCCGCGGCTGACCACTACGGGCAGTTGCTCACGTTGGGCGAACTGTTCGAGCAGGTTGTTCAACGCGGCGACGTCCTTGGCGAGCGCGGCCTCGCCGGGTCCCGGAGCGCCCAGCAGGATCACCGGGTGCTCGGCATCCGCCGCCTCGGCCAGCTGGTTGATGAGCCGCTGCGGCGCATGCCTGCTGTTCGAGGAGATGACGTGCACGTCACCGTGTTCGGTGACACCGTGGGCCAGCCGCAGTCGCCAAGTCGGTGGACCAACCGCCTCGGTGGGCATGACCGGCTGTTCGGTGGCAGTGGCCGCTTGTCGGTCTGCGCTGTCGAACAGGCGTTGAATACGCGCGGGGTCGGGTAGGCCGAGGGCGGTCAGGTCGGTGACGGCCGGGAGGTCGGCCCCCGTCAACAGATTTCCGTCGTCGGCGGTGAGAGCCACGCCGGTCTCGACTCGGGCGCGCGACAGCCTCGGGCCGTGCTGCACGACCATCGGCGTACGGCCTGACACCTGTCCGTCGGCGGAGGCGTCGCGGATCTCCCGGAAGCCGCCGGAGACAAGACGGAACCGGCCGTCGTCGCCGAGCACCGTCGGTGAGATCACCACCTCGGTCAGGTCGCTCGCAATGCCAGGTACGACCTGTGCGACCCCGCCAGCGGCCAGCACCCGTCTGTTTCCGGCGGGTAGCAGGGTGAACAGGCGGGTGGCGAAATCATCCAGTGCCGTGGCGCCGGCCCGGGTTACGGCCAGATCGCAGATGACGGCGACGATATCGCGACCAGCGGAGTTCGGGTCGGCGACGATCAGGTCGCGCAGTTGTTCGTCCGTGATGAGCTGGCCGTCGATCACCGGTCCGGCGGCGGTGCCGTCGATGAACACCGGGTACTCGTTGTCGCCGGCCCGGAACTCGCGTGCCGCGTCGATGAGGTGCTGCTGATCCCGGCCGAGCAGGTAGAGACCGGGCTGATCGCCGGGGAGGTAGACGGCGACGTCCTGCGGCGAGGCGTGCACCCCGCTGGGTGCGACGGTAGCGGCATATCTCCGTGCCCGTGCCCTCTCGGCGTAGCGATCCGTGTAGTGGGTGTCGAACGACTCCGGATCGGGAGCGAGAACCGGTATCGGAACCGGCTGCAGCACCGGATGTCGCAAACGGGGCAGGAGGTGTGCATGGACCTGCTCGCGACCGTACGCGTAGAGATCCCTCGGTGTGTCAGTTACGAAGGTGTAGGCCCTGGTTACCGCGTTCATCTCCGCGATGTACCGCCCCGCCCGCACGGCGGTGGGGTACAGGGGCCACGGATCCACCACGAGCGCGTTCGGGTGTCCCAGTGGGCCGAGCACGAGGAAGACGTGAGCGCGAAGCTGGCCCCGATCGACGACGTTGCCGTACACGAGCGTGATCGGGACGCCAACCATGTCCGGCCTGGCGAAGAGTTCGGCGAGCGCCACGGCCGCGTGTTCGTCGCAGAGGCCGGTGCGAAAGTAAGCGGCCATGAAGGCTTTGGTGCTCTGGAACCGGAGCGGGTCGGTGTCGTTCGGAATCTTTCGGTACACGGGTGCCCGAACGTGGTGGACCAAGGCGACCGCGCCATCGTTGTAGCGCGCGATGATCTCGTCGTTGTTGGCTGGGCCGTAGCTGAGCTTCTCCCGTACCCGTCTGATGACGCCCTCGGCGACCCCGTGTGAGGTGTCGAGCCAGGCCCTTTCCCAGGCGAGACCGGCTTCGACGGCGGCGATCTGGGTTTCCAGATTGGTGGCGGAAGCCATCACTTGGGTGGCCTGCGTTGTCAGCCTGGTGTCGAGTTCGTGGAGAATGGTCGTCAGAGCGGTCAGAGCGCCTTGCGGCCCACGGAAGTGAGCGAGCAGGCTGTTGAGCACACCACTCTCCTGGGGGGTGCGGTAGTGACCCTGCGCGGAGAGGTGCAAATACTGGATGATCTGGTCGAAGGTCGGTAGGTGCTGGGGATGAACGTGCGGGCGTAGCCCAGGCAGTCGAACGCGCTGGTTCAGGTCCCTGCCGATATGCGCTACCACGTGCCGCGCCTGGCCGGCCGCGTCATTGAGCTCTCTGGTCCGCGTCCAGAGGCCGTCTCGGGCCGACTTGGCGCGTTGCACCAGGTCGGCACGGACCCTCTCGATATCGTCCGCTCTGAGGCGCTCGAAGACGTTGGCTGACATCTTTGCCGGGTCGGAGTGCTGAAGTGCGTCGGCCGCGTGGAACAGCATGCCGGCGTGCGCCAGCGCGCGGTCACCTGCCTGCGTGGCCCACGTGACGATGGCCTCCGCCGCGTTGGCCGCAGCGGTACGGGCAACCTCAACCCCCTGGTACGCCTGGGCGAATGTGTAGGAAAACGGCACACCGACCGCGGTCGAGTCGACGGCTGTGCCGATGCCGGTCAATTCCCGCACCGTCTCGGTCGTCGGCGCCTCGTCACCGGTGAGCACCGCACCGGATGCGTCGGTGAGGCGTACACCGTCTCCCCCGCGTGTCCTGGAGAGTGCGGGCCCGTGCTGGGTGACCACTGGGACGCGTGCCGGGGTCGTGGTGGCCAGGGCATCAGCGCCGGTATAGGTGCGGATGCCGCCAGCGACGAGCCGGAACTGGCCGTCGGGGGTGAGGTCCGTGCTGGTGACGAGCACCTCGGTGAGTTCGTCGGACTCAACCGGTCTAGGTTGGACCCAGGCGGTGCCCCCCATCGCCACGATGCGGGGGTACTCGCGTGGCAACGCCGCGAACAACGCGGCGGCGAAATCATCGACGATTGTGGTCGACGAGGCCGCGTCACACTGCACAAGGATGATGGTCCTGCCCCGGGACAGGGGGTCGGCAGCGATGAGATCGCGTAGCTGCTCGGCCGTGACCAGCCGGCCCCCGACGACCGGGCCGGCCGGGGTGCCGTGCACGAACACCGGATATTCGGTCGAGTCCGCCCGGAAGTTCTGGGCGGCGTCGATCTGCGCGGTCTGGTCGGGATCGAGCAGTAGGAGGCCGCCTCGGCCGGCCAGGTAGACCGCCGCCGCCGTCACATCCGGGTGCACTGCCGGCACGGCACCGGCGAACGGCTCCCGCAGGACGGCGGCGGCGTCCAGCTCCGCCGAGACGATGGCCGGGCCGACCTCGATCGTGGCTGGGTGGCGCGGCAGGGTTGCGGCCTGCGCGCCCGTGGGAGTGTCACGCAGCAGGGCGACACCATCGGGTGAGCGCACTGCCAGCAAGTCCTCGGGTGCGTCGATGCCGGCCTGGGTGACCCGCACCCGCGTCGCGTGTCCGACCGCCAGGTTCGCCAGATCGCGCCAGAGCCCCTTGATCCCGCCCTCGACGGTCCGGAACTCGCCGGCCGCCACCTCCGTCAGGTCGATACCGGCGAAGCGGGCGTCGACGATGGGTAGCGGCAGGCCAAGCTCGACCCGGTCACCAGCCAGGCGGACCTGGCCGGGCATCGGTGGTCCCGGGACGATCCGACCGAGGTCGTGACCGAGTTCGGCGGCGGAGTGCTCGGCGACGAGATGCGTCGCCGGCAGCACCAGCACGTACTCCGCGGTGGCTGGTTCGGCGGGAATCCCGTGGGCGTCGATCGGCAGCACTCGGTCACTGGTCGAGCCTGCCAACGTGTTGCCGGGTACGCGGACCGGTAGTCGCAGCGCGTCGGCGCGGGTGATCGCCGCGTCCAGATCCAAGTCCGCGGCGACCGACATCGGCGGGGCGTCCACCGCGCGGGCGAGCACGCCCAGCGGTTGTGCCAGCAGAGCCTGCGCGGTCATCTCGGGGGCGGTCGCCCCCGAGATCGAATGGATCAGGTGCAGGCCAGCCACTGGCTCGGCGAGACGCACCTCGGGTGGGAGGGCGGTCTTGTCCACGCTCAGGTACTGACCGGATCGCACCCACGTGGTGACGAACTCGAGACAATCCACATCTGCGCCGTCCGCCACGCATGCCTCCGAACACCAGGAAATTTCAGCCTCCCAGTAGGGGACGGAACGGCCGTAGTCCTCATGTGTGGGACACGACGTCCCTGCCCGGCTCCGATTTCTCGCCTGTTGCGGACTGAACCCGGAACCCCTCCCGTCCGTTGTGCGGACACGACGTATCACGCCCCGCCACCGAGGGAGCAGTTATGCCCGCACTGTCCGACTGCCTGCCTGGTGTGCTGGCCACTGTGCTAGGCAAAGGGTTCATATACCTGGCCGACTCGACAGCGCCGCAGGTCAAGACCGGCATGTTGGAGACCGCCGAGCGGATGAGCGTCGGCGACGGGGTGAATGTCTTCGTCGGCCGGGATACCGCCCTCGATCCCGCGTTCCGCCGGTACCTGGACCAGTTGGACCCGAGGGCGCGGGCGACGCACGTGGTCACCGTGCTCGACCCGGAAACACTGCTTCCGGTCAGCGACCCGGAGACGCTGCGGTCCGTCGCGGCCGGCCTCGACCTGCCCGTTTCGACGGTCGAGCCACTCGCGGGCGAGGATGTCGTGCCGGTGGATGCCGCGGGTCGCGTGACCGCCGAAGAGGCGGCCAGCTACCGGGTTCTTCCGCCGAGCGCGGCGGCTCAGCGAGCGGCGCTGCTCGACGCAGTCAGCCTGCCCGGGACGCCGTCCAGCATCCGCGAGGGAATGGATCGGCTCGCCGGCTGGCACGAACGGACCGCGCTCACCCGCACGCAGCTCGGACTTGGCGTCAGCCCCGGGGAACTCGCGCACACCGGACCATCGACGCACGCGACGATGTACGCGCTCGGCGCGTACGCCGCGCGGTACGGGGGTACCGGCGCCTTCGACCTGCTCACCTCGACCGAGCCGCCGACGACCACCCGCGTGGCGAACGCGATCGGGGGCAGCCTCACACCCGTGCGGCCGGCGGCGCTGGCGACCGTGCTCCGCAATACCCCTGGTTCGTCGGCGCTGGTCACCGGTACCGCGGCGGGTACCTCCACCGAGCAGGTGTTCTGGCTGACCTCGGACGAGAACGGCACTCTCACGTGGCACGACCCGCGCGCCGACGGTAAGACGCGGGAATTCGACATCGACGGCGGGAACGACTGGCGCACGGCCGTCCTCGAACGCGACGACGCGCGAGTGATGCTGGTCGGCCCGGACGGCACGCCGGTTGCCCTGCGCGAGGCCGTCGGGCCCGGGATGGTCCGTCCGCTCAATTACGAGGTGACGTGGGTCGGTCCGTGGCCAGAGGAGAACGTGAAGCGGTACGGGATGGACGAGGTCGACTTCTTGGGCGAGCCAGTCGTCGCAGTCGACGTGCGCGAGCAGCCCGGTGAGGGCCACCCGTTGGACCCGGCACAGTTCGTCGAGATCAGGTCGCAGCTGCAGCGGTACTACCTGAACAACGTGCGACCGACGGTCGTGGCGACCCGCCCGAACTCGGAGATCGAGCAGCTCGCCCGGACCTACAAAGCGTCTGTGGTCCAAAAGGTGATGCGGGGCGGTATCGACGCACAATCCAGCTGGCAGGTCATCGCGCCCGACGCCGCGCCGCAGCCCTTCGACGGTCGCGTCGTGACCCGCAAGATCCTGGACGCCGCGAACCTGTCCAGCATGACGGCCGATGAACCGTTGCCGCCCGTTCTGGTCGAGTTCCTGACCCAGAACTCCTACCAGCAGGCGGCGGACCACTTCGCCGACCATGCCGACCAGTTGCGTGATCCGGCTGTTCTCACGGCTTCGAGGGACCTGGCCGCCGAGTTCCCGGAGGATCTCCGGCTTCAAGGGCTCGACCTGGCCCTGCGGGTGGCCGCCCGGACACCCGTCGTCGCCGGGACGGAGCCGGTCGAACCCGCCCTGGCGCAGATGTTCGACGCCCAGCCACCCTGGCCGACGGGTCAGCCCGTCGACGTGCGTTTCGTTTTCGACTATCTGACCGCGTCGACCCGATGGCAGGGCGAGTTGGTGCCCGACCCGGGCACGCGACCCAGGACGACGCACGGCACCCGGATGGCATGGGACAGCCTGCTGTTCCAGGGCATGCTGGACCACGCCATCGACCCGACCGAGGCGATCACGCTGGTCCGCGCCGTCGGTGAGTCGTACGAGGAACAGATGGCGCGGGTGGCGGACGGGGCGAAGGAGGTCGCCCAGGCGCACGCCTCCATCTTCGAGGCGGTCAAGCTGCTACTCAGCGAGGATCGGGTGCCGGGGAGTGACGACTGGCGTCAGGTGCTGTCAGTGGAATGTCTGAGCGGCGCGGACCGGGTGCCCTGGCACTTCCGGTTCAAGGAACTCCTGGCGAGTGACCGGCTCAACGGAACGCCGGCGTTGGCCGACGAGATCAAGGCACTGACAAACGAGATTCTGACCTGCCACTGACGCGCCGGGTCGGACGAGGAGGTCCGCGATGACGGACGTCGCCGAGGTGGGCTGCCCCGAGTTCGTCGCCACCTGGGTGCGCTCCGGACAGTGGCTCAGCCTCGGCGCCCCGGTGCCCGACTCGGTGCTCGCCGCCGCGCAGCTACCAGGACTCCACCAGGTCCATGTCGATCTGGCCGCGATTGGGCTCGTCGCGGACGCCCTGCGCACTCAGCCGCAGTCCGTCATCGAACGGATGGTCTACGTACCGCAGGTTCTCGAACCTGGTCCGGAGGCCGCGGTCGGCCACGCCGACCAGCTCGGCCTGCCGGTGCTCGTGCAGGCCCCGGATTCGCTGACCCTGAGCGGACCGCGGGTGGTGCCGTTCGAGGCGTTCGGCGAGACCGGGGCCGTCCTCGTCTATCCCGCCGAACGCCTGACCGGGACGGTGCCCGCCCACGGCGTCACCGGCCAGGAGGTCACCGGGACAACCGCCGACCGGTTGACGGGACGACGCTTCGTCGTCGACCTGCCGGTCGAGCCGGTGAATCCGCTGGCCCGGGAGGGTCTCGACCTGGAGGCGACACGGGAGCTGACCCGGCGCGGTCTCGGTGCGGAGGACAGCGCCACCGTCGTCGACCCGGACGTGCCGTCCGCACCCTGGTACATCGAGCACGGCGCGACCGGCGCGATGATCATCCAGGCGGCCGGTTACCGGAACCCGGCCGAGATCGCGGACCGGGTCGTGGACGCGCTTCCCGACCGGGCGCCGAACGAGGCCACCGAGGCCGAGTCGCACCACCTGCGCGAGGCGGTACGAGCACGACTGGCCGACCTTCTCGGCATCGACGGCCACGCCGAGGCTCCGCTGCCCGCGACCCCGGACCAGCAGGCCGCCGCGCGACTCGTCGAGCTGTCCTCCGCCGCGGCCAACACCGAGCGGTGGGACGACCTGCTGCGGGAGGGGTGGACGGGAGTCATCGACGGACGGCTGGTCTGGATCAAACCGCGGCTGCACGACGCCAAACCGGTGCCAACCACTCCGACGCATGACCAGACGTACGACGTGTCGTTCGGTTCGACCGCCGCCAGCGTCAGCGGAGAAACGCCCGCCTCCCGCGCGTTGAGCATCGGCTCGGACCTGCTGCTGCGGCTGCCCCGCAAGTTCCAGCTCATGACCATCGGGCTGCCGTTCGACGTCGAGAGCTCCACCTCGGACGCCAGCACCTCCTCGTACCGGGTCATCTCCGGTCGGAAAATCTTCTTCAACGGTGGGCCCAGCTACGCGAGCGGGCTGGCCGTCGACGTGTTCGTCGACGGGAGGCGATGGGGCGAGACCCACCAGCTCGGCTCGGACGACGGAATGCTCGTCGTGAAGTTCCCGGAGCAGTACGTCGGTCGGGACCAGCGCCCCCGTCCTGGCCCGGTGGTCGAGGCGGACGGCACCCTGACGCCGGGACCGGAGACGGCGCGGGAGGTGCTCACCGCGATCGACTACACCCCGGCGGTCGCGCGACTGCACCGACAGTTGCGCGACGGCGGATTGCCGGCACACAGCGCGGCGACTGTGGCACAGCGGGTGGGCCAGCGACTCCTCAACGAACGCACCTCGCGGGGCCGGAGCCGCTGGCTGCTCAGCGGCGGGGACATGACCGAACGGCTGGCGGTGCCGATCGGCACGGGACGGAGCTTCGAGGGCTACGCCGTCGTCGAGTTGGTCGTGCGTCGGTTACAGCGGATCGGCGACACCGAGGGGGTGGCGATCCGCGACGACCTCGGTGTGGTGCGGGATGACTCCCGGCACCAGAGCGGGTCGTACACCCTGAGTTTCGCCCCCCGACTGCTGCCGTCCGGGTTGACCGCGAGCGCGAGCGGCAACGACCGGGGCGGAATCGGGCCGGTCCTGTCGGCCGGCTGGGGCAAGACCACCGCGCAGGCCGTCGGCGACGCGGCGATGAACCACACCGTCCTCGTCCGCTCGGCGGAACAGGCCCGCTACGCGGCCGACGTCTCGGTCAACGTGAAGCTGGAGTCGACCACCCACCGGATTCCGTGGTTCGCGACAGCGGTCAAGGCCGAGTTCGGAGTTCCGACGGCCGAGGCCGAGGCGTTCGAGCGGCACCACCATGGTGCTCCGCTGCCCGCCGAGGTCGGCTGGTACGGGACCATCGTGCCGCCCGTGTCACGGCCGACCGAGGTGACCGCCGCCGAGGTCGCGGAGCGACTGGGCCCGCCCCGGGTGGATGCGCCGCAGGTCCGCGAGCCGTACCGGCCGGAGACGGCGGCCCCCCGGGAGCCGCTGATCATGGCGGCCCGCCGGGGCGACGGACCGGGCACCACCATCGGCCTGCCCGGCGGGGACCGGGTCGCCGCCCACGTGCTGGAGGCGTTGGGTGTCGCGCTGGGCAGCGGCCGCGGTCCGACGGCCGGAAGCGACGAGTGGGCCGAGGCACGGCGGCTCGTCGCCGTGCGCTACGGGTTGCCGGCGCTCGAAGGCGACCCGGCGCGAGTGCGGGCGGGAATCCACACCACCTTCAGCATCGGCGGCCGGCAGTACCAGGTGCTGGTCACCGCCCAGACGCGGGAGTGGGTGGGCAGCAGCACCTACCCGATGTCGGTCAACAACCGGGCCATGTCGACGGCCTCGACGAGCGGCAGCGTCACCAGCGATCAGGGGCTGCACGCCGGCGTCTCCGCCAATGCCGTCTTCGGGTACGACGGCAAGCTCCGGGGGCAGTTGAGCGGGCTGAGCGCCGACGGCACGTACGAGCGGAGCACCGAGCGCGGCGGCGCCCGGGCGGTGAAGAGCTACCGACGTACGGAGACCACCGGTGACGTGGTCCAGCACGACTACCTGCTGGCGTACGAGATCACGGTGCGGCCGGACGACGGTCCACCCATCCGGATGGTGGTCGACGGACCGGACGTCCAGCAGCAGGTGGTCGTACCCGTCGAGCATCTGCCCGAGATCACTCCGACCATGGCGCAGGTCGACCAGGTCGGGGTCCAGGTCGCCCTGCACGGCGCCGGCCCGTTGCCCGCGCTGCCGGAGGAGATGGTGCCGTTCGACCGCGAGGGCGTCGCCGGGGTGTATCCGCGCTTCGCGGAACTGCACGAGCTGCCGGCGGTGGTGGCACGTCTCTACGGTCAGGTGCACGGCAAGCCGGCGACCTGGTTCAGCGATCCGTCGAACTGGCCCGCCGAACTGTGGGCGCGTGACCTCGCCGTGCCGACCGAACTCAGCGCCAACCTCGCCAATCTGGTCGATGGAGAGCAGCGGTGGACCATCCCTCTCGGCGCGGACGGGGACGTGACCGCCGTCGCGGAGATCTCGGCCACCGTGCACCAGGTCAGCCACCTCTCGTCGAGCGAGCGGGTGGAGATCGAGCAGTACGCGCAGGCGGCTTCGCAGTTCGACGTCACCGAAGAGGCGGGTGGACAGGCCTCGCTCGGTGCCGGCGGCGGGGTGCTCTACTCCGATTCGCCGGGCGACACGACGGATTCCACGATCGCCTCGAACAGTGGCGGGGGCACCCTGGTCGTACACGGCTCCGTGCATCAGGACGCCTCGGCCGCGAGTGGCGTGGGCAGCATCGACATCACCCGGGCCACCTACAAACAACTCGTGCACAGCTACCGGGCTGGTCTCGTCCGCTTCACTGTGAAGCTGACCGGCTGGCGCTCGTCGGGTCCGCCAATCGTCCGTCAAGCGACAGTCGACCTGCACAACGGCCTGGAGTTCCAGGTACCGAACCGGCTGGCTCACGACCTCGGCCTACCCGAGGCGGTCGCGGTCCAGCCGCCGACGCAGCCTCGCGACGAGCTGGACCCTCAGCTGGGTCGGGCCGCCAGCCACGTCGAGAAGCTGCGTGCCGAACGACCACCGCTGCAGTTCATCCTCGACACGCTTGTCGAGCGAGGTGTCCTGCCCGCGCCGGGTCAGGGTGCCCCCAAGCGCTTGAGTACGGCACTGAGCAGGACGTTCTCGCTGTCCGCCCTGGAGAGCCAGGCGTTCGAGCTGTTCGGTGGGGGCGTCCAGGAGTCGTTCGTCGTTCCCGGCGGACTGCTCGGCACCGGCTACCTCTCCGTGCGGGTCAAGGCCAGCCTCGGTGCGGTCACGTCCGAGCGGTCCCGGCCCGAGGTGGACCTCACCCTCCGCACCCAGGCGCTCGACTCTGCGCAAGAGAGCGCTTCCTCCGGATGGGCGGCGGAGGTCAATCTCGCGGGTCGAGGCCGGGGTACCGCCGGCGAGAAAAAGGGCATCGGGGGTGGCGGCCTCCGGTTCGACTACGGGCGCGGCGCGTCGCAGGAGCAGGGTGCGGAACACACCACCAAGAACATCTTCCGGTACGGCACAAAGGGGGCGCACGAGCTCAACAACCGCGTCCATTTCACCGTCGAGATGCGTTACTCGTTCCGGATGCCGCTGAAGCTCCAAGTGCTCGGTAACGCCGTACGGTCGGCTCTGCTGCCTCTGGCGTCCGGCTTCCCGGCGCTGCGCGAAATCATCGATCCGCAGCGCAACGCGTGGGAGCTCACCACACCGCTGCCGGATGCCGGCGCGGTCCGTCGGCTGCTGCCCGCGTACCTGACCGGGCCTGCCGGCCGCGCCGGCCAGCAGTGGGAACCGCTGCTCGCCGCCCCGGAGGCCGGCGACGCGGGACTCAACGACCTGGTGGCGGCCGACCCCACCTTCATTCCGATCGCCCTGCCGATCACCGAGCAGTTCGGCCACGACCTCATCCAGGCGCTGGAGCCGGGCGGGTCGGGTACGGACCTGTCGGCCAAGGTCGCGCCGACGAACAGCGTGGGGCAGTTCGTGTACCGCCACCTGTTGGCGCTCACCGGATTCACCCTCGGGGACGCCCTGGTCGATCCGGAGCGGTTCGTGTCGGAGCCGAACCTGCGTCCGCGCGTGCAGCAACTGCTGGACCACCGGTACCGGGTGCCCGGGACCGACGTCCGTGTCGGCATCGTGCTGAACGAGGTGGCGCAGCTGCTCGACGAGGACGGCATGCCCGTGCGCGCCACGGTGAAGGCCCGCCGGTACGCGCAGAACGAGACCAAGCCGGTGGCGTCGAACAGCTTCACCAGCGGCTGGGAGGCGGGGTTGAGCGCGGACGGGGCTGCCTATCCGGCGGCGAAGGCCAAATCTGCCGGCGCACGTATCGCCGGTAAGGCGGGTCGCCGCTCGGCCGGCACGTTCGCCGAGGACCTGACCGAGGTGGTGGAGCGCAACACGGAGAGCCGCGCTCCGCACGCGCTGTACCGCTACGGACTGACGTTCGTGGTGCACCTGCCGGACGGGCGGACGGTCCCCGTGCGATCGCCCGAGAGCCTGTACGGCCAGAGCCGGCGGATGCCCGAGAAGCTGCTCGCCGACGGCGATCCGCGCCGGGAGTCGCTCGCCCTCAACGGTCGGGCGTTCACCCGGGCCCGGCTGTCGTCGATCACCAACCGCGTGGTCGAGTCGGTCGGGGGCAGCCAGGACGAGTTGGCGTTGCTGGGTGCCCTGGCCGGCGCGCTCTACCCGGCGGGCGTACGACCCCTGCCCGGCCCACAGCACATGGTCACCGGTATGCGTCCCGCCGTGGACGACTTCCGGACCATCGAGCACTGGAGTCGGCCCCCGTCGTGGGAGGCGGTGGAGGAGGCCCTTCGACGATCGGGACCGGGCAGCACGGCGCTCGTCCTCGCTCCGGGAGTCGACGGGCGGCTTCGGAGCCTGGCCGTTCACCGCACCTCGGACGAGCGCAACGTCTGGATCACTCCCCGGGCCGCCGAGGAGGCACGGCTCGTCACCGACGACGGCCGGTCGAGCGTCGTCGGTGAGTTGGGAAACCCGGTGGAGTCGAGGATTCTACTCGTCGATCCCGGTGGCGGGACGATCGAGAATCGCCAGCTCGTCCTGCCGCCCGCCGCCGCCTCGAAGCCGGCGCGGAGCGGGCGCGACTCCGCCCTTGCCGCCCCTCCCATCGGCATGCATGGACGGTGGCCGGTCGTCGTCGACCAGTCTGGCGACGGTCACGTGACCAACGTCCAGGGTGAGCCCGATACGCGGCAGACGAGCGGACCCGTCCTGTGGGACGAGCCGGTCGTGGCGCAGGAGCCCGGCCTGCTCGACGTCGTACCCGGTCCGGACCACTGGCCGGTGTCCTGGGGCCACAGCCTGTCCAGCTACCTCCGCAGACTGCGCGCCCCCTCGGCCGAGAACGACGTACCGGCCGATCGGGGCAGCGGAGCCGCCTGGCGGACCATCGAGTGGATGCGCGACACGGTCAACGCGGCGACCACCGACAGCGCACTGGCGACACTGCTCGGTGAACAGCCGGGGACGGGCCCGCGCGGGCTGACCGTCGAGGTCGAGATCGGCCTGCGGCCGGTGCCCGCCGACGAGACGGCGCAGGCGCGTGAGATCCGGGAGGCGAGGGAGGCGGACCTCGGCGGCTGGCTGACGGCGCAGGTGTACCGACACCTCAACGTCGGGCTGACCGGGTGGGCGCAGCGGGAGGGCAAGGAACGGGTTCTACCGCAGGTCCGGGTACGGCACTCGGTGGTACGTACCGCGTCCGTGGACTTCGTCCGCCTGCGGGGCCTCACCCACGAGCCGGTACCGGGCGAACCCCACCGCTTGACCGGACAGTGGGCCAACATCCTGCGGGGGCGCGCCATCGACGTGGCCCTGGACGCCTCCTCGCGGCACCCGACCGAGCAGGCGGTGCCGGCGATCGACGCGCTGGCCCGGGAGGTCGCCGACCAGGCTGTGCTCCGGCACCTGATCGTCCACGAGTTCTTCGGCAAGCAGATCGTCAAGCTGGCCCCGAAGGAGACGACCGGCCCGTACGTCGAACTGGCGGCCACGTACGACGAGGCCAACGAGAGCCCGGACGACGCGGAGGAGGCCATCCTCTACGTGGCCGACCCTTTCGAGCGGAGCCTCCGGACAGCGATCGGCGACCGCATCACGGCTCTGACAGGCGTCCGCGCCGATCCGGAGCAGGTCCAGGAGATCTTCTCCCGCGTGGGGGTCCAGCACGAGATATACCCGGTGTTCGATGGCTCCGAGCCGGCCGTGCAACTCGGCTACGTCATTCCGCCCGCACCGTCGACACGTGTCGACGATCTCGCCGGCCCGAAGCTGGACTACCTGAGCCGATGGCGTCTGAGCCCGCTCTCGTCGGAGAAGGACGGGTGGTGGCGTGCACACGACCCGATGTCGGACGCGGACGGCATCGTGGCGGCGCTACCGGGATCGGCCTTCCGGGCGGTGGACGCCGAGATCAGGGACATCGGTGAGCGATCCGGCCGTCCGCAGCTGTTCAGCCTGTCCGGCACCGACGTCAAATATGACGTGGCACGGGTCGAGGTCCAGGACGGCGCGCTCTCAGGTGCGGATTCCGCACCGCGTTTCCTGCGGGTCTTCCACCTCAGGATCCACCTCGCGGCCCAGGAGGACGTGTCCGTCTCGGATGTCGAGGCGTACGCGGCGCACGCACGGGACGCCGTCCGACAGGAGATCAACGGACGCTTCCGCCTGCCCGGCGGGGACCAGTTCCACCTGGACGTACGGTTCACCGACGACGCGAAGGACGCTCACCACGTCATCAGGGTGCCGAAGAGCGGCGGAATGGACGCCGGCACCTGGCCCCGGGATGTCCTGCGTGAGCCTGTCCAGCAGGTCCGGGATTCGGTCCTGCACGAGATGCTGCACCTGTTGGGGTTGCCGGACGAGTACGTGGCGAGCGGCGGCCCGGACAGGAACTCGTCGGTCCTGCGCCGCGCCAAGCGCGCGACGAACGATCCTCGGGGGCCGCGACGTCCGGACCTGCCTCCCGCCTTGATGCAGGACATCGGTCGCGCGGGCGGGGACCACATCATCGCGCCGCGCTATCTCTGGGAGATCGCGTTCGTCCAGGAGAGCCACGCCACCGCGCCGCACACCGTCGTACGCCGCAGCGGCGGGACCATCGACGTCACTGCGCCCACTGCGCCCGGCCCGGCGCCCCTGCTGGAGCGGATGTTCGCCGAGCACCCAGCCGTCACCACCGGCAGGTTGGCCGACAACCTGCGGTACGAGCACGACGTCACCGCAGCTCTCCTGGCCTGGAACCCGGATCGGGTCGAGGGCTACACCTACGTCATGCTTCCCGCCACGGTGGCCGAGCGTCTCGTCGCGGGTGAACGGTTCCCGTTGCGGGGGCAGAGCGACGACTTCGAGTTCGAGGACGTCCCGGACGGTTACACGGTGGTGGTCGTCCACTCGACCAGCCTGTTGCTGCACAGCCCCGAGGGAGAGTTGAGATTCGTCCTTCCCTCTCCGGACGCGCCGCTCGTCCTGCGCCAGTCCTGGCCGAACGGCGGTGGCTACTTCGAGCAGGAGCAGCCGTCCGAGCCCGAGGCGGACCAGGTCGCCGGGGTGCTGGTCGACCTGTCGGACCTGGTGGAGCCGGCGGTTCCCGAGTGGTCGGCGCTGCGCCGTCCTCCGACCGGACAGCGGGTGCTGCGTAAACCGGAACCCACTGTGGCGCGGCCTCGTGGCGGAGTTCCTCGGCACGTACCGGACCGTCGGATGGACCAGCCGACGCTCACGTCGCTGACCCCGACCCGCCGGCGGCGGCCGGCCCCCGACCGGGTGACACCGTCCCGCGAGTTGTCCGAGGACCCGGCGGCGGTGTTCCGGCGGGTCGCGGCCCTGCCCAGGAGCTTGCGGAACGAGTACCGAACGTGGGCGGACGAGGTCGTCGAGGCCCGGAATCTCACCGGCGCGGTCGCGGCACTCACCCCGGTGCGCCGCGCCGAACTCGCCGACCGGATGCTCGACCTG
This sequence comes from Micromonospora sp. NPDC005172, assembly GCF_040608555.1. Taxonomy (NCBI): domain Bacteria; kingdom Bacillati; phylum Actinomycetota; class Actinomycetes; order Micromonosporales; family Micromonosporaceae; genus Micromonospora; species Micromonospora sp. NPDC005172. The sequence continues at coordinate 10,957 of NZ_JBEXIL010000006.1, read as the reverse complement.
CTGCGTAACAACGACCATCGGCAGCAGTACGAGGCGGAACAGGTGGCCGGTGACTTCGTCGACCGGTTCCTGCGCGACGGGCCGCCGCCCCTGCCCACACCCCTGTTCGGGCGTGACCTCCAAGCCGAGTTCGTCCTCGCGCCCGGTGCCACTGACCTCTCCTGGCCCGATCATGCCGAGCTGGACGCCTTCGTCAGATCGGTCGTGGCCGAGACGTCGCGGCGCGTCGAGGACGGACTGCCACCACTGCGCCTCCGTGCCGCCGTGGGGCCGGGCCGTGCGCCCGGGTTCATCGACCGCCTCGCGGAACGGGTACCCGGGCTGGATCGCGGGTTGGGCCGACGCACGGCGGAGGCCCGTTCCACCCGGCTGACCGAGACGCTGACGGATCTGTTGGCGGCGCACGACCAGACGAAGAATGGCGTGGCTTTCACACCGGACGCCGTCCGTCTGGTCTCCACCGCGTCCCGCGATCGGGGCCGGAGCCACGACTGGGTCCGGGTCTGGGTGGGTGCGCCGGCCGGCGAGCAGGAACCAGGCCTGGTTGCCGCACCTCCGGAGCAGTTGTCCACCGCCGATCCGAGCCGGTTGGCGCCGGCGACGATTCCCGACGGGGACGCCGCGAAGCTGGGAACGGGCGACAGCCATGCGATGCGGGCGTACCGGGAGTTCCGGGCGCACGGCCTGCCTCGCTTGTCGGCCGGCGGCCCTGCGGCGTCTGTCGCGGACGAACTCGCCTGGACGGTCGGGCCCGGGGCGCTCCGAAGTTCGGCGGCGGCCGTGCTCGAACGGGCGGGACTCCGGGCCCTGGTGCCCGCCAACGACGGCTACCTCGCGGCCGTCACCGCCACCCTCACGCACCGTCGCCTGCCGGGCGGCGCCGAACTCGCCCAGCAACCTCCTGAGATGTTCCACCTGGCCATGGCCGGGATGCTGGAGGCCGAACTGTCGGGCGTCGATGCCGTCGGTCGCCGGCTCGGCCTGGACACCGCCGACGACACCGCGCGCCAACAGGTGGTCGACTGGTTCGCCGAGGGTCTGCCACCGAGCCGGGTGCCCGAGACGATCCGTACCGCGCTGCGACTGGAGGACTCGGCGTCGGGGCGGACCCGGGCGATGGTCACGCTCATGTCCCACCTGGTCGAGCGTCCGATCGACGTGCTTCTTCCCGACGGCGGGGTGCACCGGACCGGTGACCCGGACCCGGCTCGGGACGCCCTGCTGCTGGTCGCGACCGAGGACGGTCAGCTCCTGGCGACCGTACCCCGTGCGGCGGTGCCGGCCCTGGTGCCGGCCGGAGCTGACCGCATCGTGGTGGCGACCGAGTTCGGCACCGAGGGCAGCATGCCGAGCGACGTCGCGACGTTCGACGGGTTGCACCTGTTCCTGCGGCACCTCGTCGATGCCGAGGACCTGCCCCTGCCGGCGTCCGAGCACCTCGCCGCGTCGCTGCCCGGCGCGCTGCACGGCGTTGCCGACCCCGTCGGGGACGGCCTCGCCGAGGCGCTGCGCGAGGTACGCGCCGCGGTGGTCGACCGCGGCGAGGGGGCCACCACCGACCCGGCCGAACTGACAGTGCTGCCACCGGGTTCGACGTCGGTCAACCGGCTCACCGACTTCCAGATCGCCACGCTCGAAGAGGCACGCCTGGGAGCGGTCTGGACGCGGCCCGGTCCGGACTCGGTCTTCGAGGCCCTGCGCCTCTCGGCGCGCCACGGTCAGCAGCGCATGTCGGGCCTTGCCGAGATCCCCGCGCCGGCCCTGCGTCACAACATCGCCGCGGTGCTGCTCGCGGATCTGGTGGCGTCGGGTGGTGTCGCCGCCCCGCTGCTGGGTCTCGCACCGGAGACGCTGGCGGCGAACCGGGAGTCGGTGCTGCGCTGGATCTCCCGGCTAGCCACCCCCGGAGCGCCCGTTGCCCGGCAGACGCCGCGACGGATCGCCCAGGTGCTCGCGCAGATGTTCGCCGTGCGGGTGGACCTGATCCATCCCACCCACGTCGAATCCGTTCCGGCAACGGAGTCCGTCGAGCCGACCGACGCGCCACCGTTGCGTCTGCTGGTGACCGCCGACGGTCACGTGATGCCAGCCGTGCCGGTGGCCGATCGGTACGACGCGATCCGCCGCCCCGCCGACGCCACCGGTGCCCTCGCGGACGCCACCGCGACGGGTGACTCGCGCGCGGCCGAGGGTGAATCCCGACCGGTGCGGGCACCCGAGCCGGGCTCGATCGTACACACGATCGGCACCCCGCACCAGACCCTGCCGCACCTCGACGAAGCGGTCGCGAACATCATCGCGGCGGCACACGTCAGGGGCGTGACGATGTCGCCGAACGAGCAGGCGATGCTGCCCTCCCGGCTGCTCGCCAACTACCGGGAACTCGTCGGGGGTGGTCACCTCGTCCAGGTCGGCCCGGTCGAGGTGCTGGTCCGGATCGAACCCACCGACGCCACTCTCGCCCCGAACCTCGCCGACCGACGCTACGCGGCCGACGAGGTCGACGACTGGGACGCCGAGGGTGTGGGCGGCGCGCACCTGACCGACCCGGAGGCCAGGAAGAAGCTCTTCCACGCCACCCAGACGACCAGCAGTGGCTTCAACACGGGCGGAGCTTCCCTGTCGAACTCGGGTCAGGCCGGCGCGTTGCGTGGCGCGGTCGGCCTCGGCGTCGGAGTCGGTCTTGGGCCGGGCGTACTCGAGGTCGCGCGGGCCGGGGTCACGATCTCCGGTACGGCCAACCGGGTCGACCGTACGACGGTGGGCGTGCAGGACGCCGAGTCCGGCCGGGTGCAGGACGACCGGATCGACTCGACGCTGGTGTCGTACACGCCGAACTGGTCGGTGCGGACGCGTCCCGACGACTCGACGGCGTGGGCCGATCTGCCGACCACCTGGTCGAGTGCCGCTGAGCACCCGGACGGGCAGGAGCGCCTTGAGGTCTGGGTCCCCGATCACTACCTGCAACAGGGGGAGGCGCAGGTCCAGGCCATGCGGCCGACCGACGAGGGGCTCGGCGCGGAGTTCGCTCGTCTGAGCAGGCAGATCCCGGACACGTACTTCGCGACCGGGCTGACCGGGCTGCCGGAACTGTACGACCGGATCGTCGCCGAGCTACGGACCAACGGACTGTCGCTCGACCCGAACGGCCCGGAGCGCCGCGAGCTGCGCCAGGCGTTGTGGAAGTTGAGCTTCAACCTCGACACGGCGATCAACAACCGGCAGCCCGCGGCGGTGACCGACGACGAGGAGGCGCGGCGACGGCGGGTCCAGGCGAATGCGGGCGGTTATCCGATCACCCTGCACGACCGGGCCGGTCACGCCGTCGCCGTGGTGGTCGTCCAGACCGAGCGGGATGCCGACGCCGCCATCACCCGGGTCGGGGCCACCAGCGACAAGTCGCACATCGAGCGGGTCAGCACGGCGATCGGCGCGCACAGTGGAAGCTTCGGGCTGACCAACGAGAGCGAGGTACGGGCCAGCGGGGAGCTGAACTTCATGCCTCTGCCCGGTCTGGTGCTGGGCCCGAGCGTCGGTGTCGGCTGGACCTGGAGCAACAGCGACTCGGTCAGCGGTGGTCACACCGGAATCTGGGTGCACGTGTCGCGGTACACCGGACGCACCGCCGGCTACCGGGTGGGCCTGCGGCACAAGGCGGTCGTGCACGTCGCGAACAGGGTCCGGAGCACGCCCACGACCACCGCCGACGTACGCGGGGAGGCGCTGCTCCGACTCCCGGAGCCGGCGGCGTTCGCGCACGGCTTCCCGGTCGACACCGCCGCGCTCCGACAGCCACCGGCCCCTTCGGTGGCGACCGTCGAGTACGCCCCGGGCCTGGTCAACGACGGCAGCACGCCGGCGAGCGAACTCCAGGACGTGGTCCTGCCCCGCCACGTCGCCCAGGGGCGGGGCATCGGCATGGGTCTCGCGACGGTAGACGACAACGTCGCGGAGGAGCTTCGAGGGGAGGTGCTGTCGGAGCTGGCCCGGACCGGGTACGTCCCGCCGCGCCGGTTCCCGTTCGCCACGCAACCGACGCTAGGCACGAACGCCCACATCGGCAGCGACAGTCGCCTGGCGAACCTGTCGCTGATCGACAAGTTCGTCTCCACCAACGCCTTCTCCGCCTTCTACGACCAGCTCCACCAGGACGGTCTCTCCTTCACTCTGCGTGGCGACCCGCGTGGACACCGACGACACGCGGCGCGGGTGACGATCAGGGCGGTTCAGGATCCGGAGGAGCTGAAGAGGACGGACGAACGGGGCAACTCGACGCTGCTGCAGCGCCGGACCGGCGAGTACCACCTGGTGAACCTCGCTATCGGGAGTAGTTCCGGGTCGTACACCGCCGGTGGTCGACGGGGCTTGGCCCTGGGCTCCCGATTCGGCGCCGGCGTGAAGCTGATGCAGACCTGGGGTGTGGCGGCCGAGTACAGCTATGCGAAGGGCGCGACGCAGACCGCGGGCCAGACTCTCAGCGAGCCGCAGTTGCTGGAGTACCCGGGGGACGTGGACGAGTTCCGTCTACCGAGCCGCTATCAGGTGACCGTCGACTACGAGTACAAGCCGCGTCAGCAGTCCTCGACCTGGCAGAGCGGCCCGGTCGACGGTGCGGCGGCCGTGCTGCTCGTGCCCTCGATCAACACTCGGCTCGACGACCAGGAGCCCATGACCCACCCCACCGATGTGAGCGTGCTGGACCAGGCGGTGATCTATTACGCGGACACCCACGGGCTGCTGGACGCGGCACGTCGGCTTCAGCCCGACCTCAGCGGCCCCGGGCAGCCGGGGGACGAGGAACTTTCGATCTTCACGGGCACGGCCGCCGTGCGCTCGTACTTCAAGGAGATCCTGCACGACGAGTATCAGACCGAGAACCTCTTCCGCTCCGGCCTTGTCCGGCACAAGCAGGGCAGCCTCGGCGTGCACGGCGCGCTCGGTGCCAGCGAGTTCGTCGGTGCCACCAGCGACCAGTTCACCGCCGGCCTGATCAAGCTGTACCTGTCCCAGGCGTCACACGGACACAGCAGGGACCACGGCATCAAGTTCTCGGTGGATCATCGGACCCGGGTGGTGACCACCGCCGCCAACCTCTCCGCGGTCCAGAGTCAGCCTTCGGCCTGGGTCCGGTACGGCACCAACAGGTCGGGGTCGTCATCCCGCACGGGCGGTGTGGAGATCCTCGACCTGGACTTCCACAACATGTACGCCTTCCTCGCCCCGGTCGACTTCACCGTCACCGGAACGTATGAGGCGCACGCGAAGCTGCTGCCCACGTCGGTGCGCCGGCCGCCGTCGGAGTCCGTCGACGGTCGCCAGATGATCTATCTGCTGCCCGAGAACGAGGCGCTGAAGCGGTACGGCGCGGGTGCCGTACCGATCAGCCACACGCAACTCCTGAACGCGTTGCGCCGCTGGAAGGGCGGGGACGGGGACAGCGAAAAGAAGCTGGAACTCCACCATCGGGACGTCCGGGCCGTCATCGAGCGGATGGAGCGGGAGGCGCGAGCGTGGCCGGACTACCCGCACCACCAGGAGCTGAAGAAGCTGCGGACGCACCTGATCGATCGCGGCCACGACGCACTCAGTTCGCGCCTGGCCGCCCTCGGCTTCGACAGCATCGCCGAGTTGACCATCCCGGACTACCTGCTCCCGAACGGGCCGACCTCGCTGGGCCACAGCGGCGTCCACTCCCTGACGTTCCGCAGGTCGGCGGAGAAGAGCGTGCGGCCTTTCGACATCGTCCACGAGGCGATCGAGGCCGCCGTCCCGGGCCTCGTGGGGGCGCGCCGATCCCAGTGGACCCCGAACGCGGCGGACCGCGGACCGATGGAGGTGTGGTGGCGGCGTCTCGTCGGCGAGAAGCCCGTCATCGGGCGTCTCGTCGGTGGCCTCGACTACCTGGAGACCATGTTCGCGGGCACGCGCCTGAAGTCGATGAGCGACGACCTGATGCAGGGCGTCCAGTTCTACCTGGTCAACAAGGTGGCGGGCGCACTCACCGAGGTGGTCGAAGTCAAGCTGCGTTTGACACTGGCCACGCCCCCGCAGATCTTCGACTTCGTCCCCAAAACCGGCATCGAGAGGTACGGCCACGCGTACAACGCGCAGAGTTCGGGCACGTCGGTGGGATTCTCCGGTGTGCTGGCACCGCTTCAGCCGGCCTTCGCCGGTGCCGAGGACACCGCGAACACCAGCGGCGGCCTCGGACTCGGCGTCTCCGGCGGACGGCAGACCGGCATCGTCCAGACCCACCAGAGCACCCAGGAACAGACCGTCTACGACTGGGTGGCGCACTACCTGGCCCGCGCTGACGTCTCCCTGAGCGTCGAGGTCAACCGGCTCGACATGCCGAACCGGCCGCTGTCCAACCTGCTCCTACGCGGTGCCCGGCCCTTCACCGGGCAGTCGGCGCCGCTGCGGCGCGAGCACCAGGGCGAACTGGTGCTGAAACTGCCGCACAGCGTCGCCGAGGCACGCCGGCTCTCCCGGCTGTTCGACAGGTCCGACCTGCGTGCGCTCCCGAAACTGCCGCCGGGTACGTACATCCACAGCGTGTTCCTGGCCGATGCCCTGGCCGCCGGCTGGGGTCTGCTCGGCCGCATGTTCGGCCCCGAGGCGAACGACGTGACATTCCGGTCGTCAGTCACGCTGCCGGCGCTCCTCTCGCCGGGCCACCTCAGCAACTTCCTGCACCAGGCGGTCGCCGGTCAGCGACACACCCTCACCGACGACATGTTCCTGCCCGGTCACTCCAGTACCCGCGCCAGCCTGCACCTCGTCGGCGACCTGCACCACATCGAGGTGCTGTTCCAACTCGACGGCAGCGGCACCGGACGGTATGCGAAGGACCAGGCGGGTACGACCGCGACCGCGAGCAGGAGCCACCTGCGCGTAGAGCTGTCGACGAGCGTCAACCAGAACCAGGCGGTGAGTGTCAACGATACCGCCCAACCGGATGCGCCGTGGGGAACACACACCGGGACGGCCGAGCCCAAGTTCGCCCGGGTCGCTCCCCGGGGCGACGGCAGCGGACAGACCGTCAACTACCGGACCGAACAGCACGTCAAGCAACAGGGCCGGCTGTACCTGGTGCGCATGCGGTTCAAGGGCCGGTTGGAGGCGGAACGCTTTGAGCAGGGGGACCCGTCCCGGTCGAGTGGCAGCTTCGTCAGCGACCGGTTCACCGGTGCGGTGTACGCCAAACTGTTCGAGCACGAGATCGCCGATCTGCGGACACGTCTGAAAGCCGTTCCGCTGTCGGAGCCGGCGACCGAGCCGGAACGGTGGCCCCGACCCGACGACCACACGCCGCGCCACGACCTCGACCAGCTCGCCAACGTGCCGGGCCGGGCCGGTCACGACCAGCTGACCGTCGCCGAGCACATCTCCAACCACATCCGGGACCACGCTCGTACCAACCAGGTCGTGGTGTCGTCCTCGGCGGCCCGTCGCGCCTACCACCGCCTTCTCCTCGTCGAGGAGTGGGCGGTCCGACACCTCGGCGAGGCCGACCCGGAGGCTGTCCGCCTTCGCCGGGACGTCGCGGGCCGCTACGACCTGATGTGGAAGATCAACGAGAGCGAACCGACGCCCGCCTTCGTCGACGAGCTCCGGACACGTACCGCCAGGTTGATCGAGTTGGTCCGGGAGCGGGAACCCACGCTCGTACCGCCCGTCGGACTCACGCCGGACACCTACGATCCGCTCCTCACCGCCCGGCTCATCGCGCACAACCTGCGTCGTTACGTGCACCTCGACCTGACCGAGGCGGACGGCACGGTGACCTCCCGGCGCATCGACCCCGCCGGTCACCTCGCGTCCGGCACCGACCATCCGCCACCGGACGTCGTCCGAAGCGGCGTACCCGACACCCTCGTCACACCGGAGCCGCGCGTGCCGTCGCCGGTCCTGGAAACCCGGCCGACGCCCGTCGAACCGCTGACCGACCCCGTGGTGCTGCCGCCGGGCAGCAGGGCGGAACTCGATGCGGGTCAGCTCTACTGGGTCGGGCCGCAACCCAGCGCGGCTCGCGGCGAAAGAATCCGCTCGGCGGCCGCGGAGGTGGACGGCCCGGTCGTCTACCTGGGCAGCGCCCGGCCGGGCCTGAAGCCGCTGGACGCGGACGTACGCGATGTCGGGCGCCTGGTGCAGCAGTTGGCGCTGCGGAAAGAGCAACCCGTCGTGGTGACCACGGCCCGGCTGACGCCTGCGTTGAGGACCATGGCACAGACGTACGGCTTCAGCTTCGTGCACCTCATTCCCAAATCGGGCGCGATGTCGGGCGGTCTGGCGGCGCTGCCGTCGGCCGTCCTGTCCCAACAGTCCGCGCTGACCCCGGTCTGGCAGGTCGTCGGCGGCAACGGTGACGTCGAGGAACAGGGCGAGTCGTTGCGGGCTTCTGTCCTGTTCCGGGCCCTTGAGTTGGCCAGGCCGAACGGCGACTCGACCAGCCGGGCGGTCGGCAAGCTGCTGCTCGCACCGACCCGGAACGCGAAGCTGGACGTGATCACTGCGTTCCGCGACGAGTTGACTGGTCAACCCGCTCGTGACGACCTGCGGAAGATCGTCGAACAGGTGGACGGCGACCCCTGGTTCCGGAAGTTCACGCCGCTGCTGGGCGAGCTCGGTAGGTCGGGCAGGGCCGAGTTCGTGCTCGACTTCCAGGAGCTGACGAGCCCGGTGGAGCGCAACAGCCTGCTGATCGGCGACGTGGGCCGTGGGATGGACGTCGGCCTGCGCGTAGGCCTCATTGAGGACTCGGGTCATCAGGTCGCCGGCGCAGCCACCGCTCTCCGGGCGGTGGACCTTATGTTCGCCGACGGTCTGCCGGCTGCTCTCGACTGGGTGCAGAAAAACTCGGCGGAACTGCGTAACGACGCGAAGCAGCACTGGGTGGACGCGATCAGTGGAGTCGCCGCCGGGCATGAGAGCCGGGCCGCCGACTTCCAGGCACTGGCCGAGGAGGTCTACAACTGCTGACCGGGCGGCGTCGGTAACCGCCCGCTCGCGCAAGGCGAATTCAGTGGATGTCAAGACGATCTGTTTATGTTCGTCGGGCGATCTACAGGAGAGTCCGTATGACAACAATCGCTGTCGTCGCCGCCGGATCGGTGGTGCGGCAGGGCGTCTGTCGTCTGCTCGCCGAGGCGTCGTCGAGGTTCACGCCGTGTGGCTTCGCGTCCCTGGCGGAGATGCCTGCCGAACTGGCTCCGGACGTGGTGGTGCTCGACTGGCCGACCCGCGCCGTCGACGCGCTCGTCCGCACGCTGCCGACCAACTCCCGTGCCGTGCTGCTCTGCGACCCGACCGACCCACCGGATCTCGGTCGGGCGATAGCTGCCGGCGTGCGAGGTTTCCTGACCCGTGACACGGAGGTGGACGACCTGCTTCTCGCCGTGGAGGCCGCACGGCACGGCGGGATACATCTGGCCGCCGACATGCTGGGCATCTTGACCGGGGACACCGAGCGCCGCCATCTCGCGCTGGGCGAACGAGAGATCGAGTTGTTGCACTGGGTGACGAGGGGATTGACGAACGAGCAGATCGGCGGGCGGATGAGCCTCACGAAGTCCACCGTCACCTCGTACGTCAGGCAGGTACGGAGCAAGTTGAACGCGGCCAACAAGACCGACCTGACGCGACGGGCGATCGAACTCGGCTACGTCGCACCCCGCTGACCGGGAGATGCTGCCCTGAACCACGCGAAGGAGCACGTGTGAGCACCCTCGACGTGGCGGTGGTGTCCCCGTCCGACGTCGCCCGGGCCGGGCTGGTCCGGTTGGTGTCCAACCTGCCGGGTCTGGAGGTGAGCCTCGAACTCGCCTCGGTCGCGCGGCTTCTTGCCCTCCCGACCAGCCCGCCCCTGGCCATCGTCGACATCACGGGGCTGCGGCGCGCGTCCGTACATGGCCATCTCTGGTCGGTGCTGCCGCGGCGGACCCGGGTGGTGCTGGTGTGCCGGCCGGACGTACGGCTGTCGTTGCCGGACGCGCTCCGTGCCGGAGTCCGCGCGATGATCCTCGCCGACGACGCCGAGCGGGACCTGCGGACGGCCACCGAGACCGCCGCCCTGGACAGCGTCTACATCAGTCCCGGACTGGTCGAGGCCGTATGTGGGCACCTCAGTTCCAATCCGGTTCGTCTGGCCGAGCGCGAGATCAAGGTACTGCGGCTGGTCGCCAGCGGGCTGAGCAACGTGATGATCGGTGAGCAGATGGGCGTGACCGAGTCGACCGTCGGCACGTACCTGAAGCGCATCCGAACGAAGTTGAACGCCGCCAACAAGGCCGAACTCACCCGTCGGGCGATCGAACTGGGTTACGTGTCGCCGCATCGGTAGCACCGGCAGTGGCAGAGCGGGCCCGGTGACAGCCGGGCCCGCTCTGTGCTGTGGGTGGTGTCAGCGTTGCAGGGTGAGCAGACCGGGGCGGTACGGCAGCAGGCCGTAGTCGACGCCGTCCGAGGAGGGCGATCGGCCCTGGTAGAGCAGTTGGAGGTTGCACGGGTCGACGGTGAAGGTCTGGTCGGCGCTGGTGCGGATCAGCTCGCCGTGGCTGATGTCGTTGGTCCAGGTGGCGCCGCTGTTGGCCTTGCCGGCGAAGGGGTTGCTCTCGGTGGCGGCCTGGGGGGTCCAGGTGCCGCCGAGGCTGGTGGCGGTGAAGGAGCGGAAGTAGCGACCCCGGGAGCCGATGGCTTCGACGAGCATGAGGTAGCGGCTCTGGCCCCGGAGCTTGTACACCTGCACGGCTTCGAAGAGGTTGTTGGTGCTGTCGCTCATGATGGTGGTGTAGTTCGAGCCGAAGCTGCCGGGGAAGTTGCCGATCGGCATGCTGGCGCGGTAGATCTTGCCGTTGTCGCCGGCGAAGAAGAGGTACATGGTGGTGTCGTCGGCGATGAGGGTCTGGTCGATGGGGCCCGTGCCGGAGCCGGAGATGCTGCCGGTGAACAGGGTCTG